>CAYHTV010000152.1:0-2392 GCA_964359575.1 uncultured Planctomycetales bacterium | reverse complement strand
CAAATTTTTTTCTTTAGTTGTACAAAGGCCCATAAGAATAAAACTATGGAATACAAAACTGATTTAGATAAATTGCGGCATAGCTGTTCCCATGTGATGGCCCAGGCGGTCAAAGAGCTTTGGCCGGAGGCGAAGGTCACGATCGGCCCGGCGATTGCCGACGGTTTCTATTATGATTTTGCTAAGAATGAACCTTTCAGCGATGAGGATTTGGCCAAGATTGAAAAGGTCATGCGTAAAATTATAGAACGCAAGCCGCGTTTTCTTCAATCGTTCATGCCTCGGGAAGAAGCCATGTCCATGTTCGCGAAGCTGAAAGAAGATTACAAAGTTGAGCTTATTAAGGGGATCCCGGATGAAAAAGTTTCTATTTTTAAGACGGGGGATGAATGGTTCGATCTTTGCAAAGGTCCGCATGTAGAGAATGCGGGAGAGATTAAAGCCTTTAAATTGCTTTCGGTGGCTGGTGCTTATTGGCGGGGTAATGAAAAAAATCCCATGCTGCAGCGGATTTACGGCACGGCTTTTTTTTCCCAAAAAGAATTGGATGATTATTTGCGTATGCTGGTTGAGGCAGAAAAGCGGGACCACCGCAAATTAGCCACACAGCTTGATCTTTTTAATGTGTATCATGAAAGCGCCGGCGCCGGATTGGTGTTTTATCATCCAGCGGGGGCGATGCTGCGTAAGACCATCGAAGATTATGTCCGCGCCCAGCATATCCAGCGCGGCTATGATCTGGTTATGACCCCGCATATTTTAAAAGGTAAACTGTGGGAACAAAGCGGCCACGCGCAATATTACCGCGACAATATGTATTATTTTAAAGTGGATGAAGAGGAATACGCCGTTAAACCCATGAATTGTCCGGGCCATATTTTGATTTATAAATCGAAATTGCGGTCGTACCGGGATTTGCCCATTCGATTTTTTGAATTAGGCACGGTTTATCGTCAAGAAAAGGCCGGGGTTTTGCATGGGCTTTTGCGGGTGCGCGGATTTACGCAGGACGACGCGCACATTTTTTGCACCAAAGCGCAGATAAAAAATGAGGTCGTGGCGGTGATCGATTTTGTGTTTGCGGTGATGAAAGATTTTGGTTTTAGCGATCTGGCCATAGAGTTGAGCACCAAACCGCTTAAATATATCGGCCGCGATGAAGATTGGCTGGCCGCGACGGATGCCCTGGAAGAATCCCTCAAGGAAAAAGAGTTGAATTATCAAATCAACGAAGGCGACGGCGCTTTCTATGGTCCTAAAATCGACGTAAAATTGAACGATGCCTTAGGCCGGCCTTGGCAATGCGCGACGATCCAGTGCGATTTTTCATTGCCGGAGCGTTTTGATTTAGCCTACATTGATGAAAATAACACCCCCTGCCGGCCGATTATGCTGCACCGGGCGATTTTAGGCAGCCTGGAGCGGTTTATGGGGACACTGATTGAGCATTACGCGGGGGCTTTCCCGGTTTGGCTGGCGCCGACACAAATTTTGCTTATTCCCATTCAAGAAAAACACGCCGGCTATGCGCAAAAGATAAAAGAAGATTTACAAAGCCAGGGTCTGCGGGTTATAATTGACACCAGAAACGAAAGCCTCAATAAGCGTATCCGTGAGGGCACGCTTAAAAAAATTCCGTACATTCTTATTATGGGCGATAAAGAAATCGCTGACCAAAAAGTTGCGGTGCGAAAATTCGGTGCCGGCGATCAAGGAAGTATTCCTTTCAATACTTTTATGCAGAGTATCCAAGCCGAAATATTTCAGAAAAAATGCTAACGGACAAGCAGTTTTAAACAGGAGGTGGAGCTATTTATAAGAATATTCGAATCAATGAGCGGATCAATGTGCCTGAGGTGCGGGTGATTGGGCCTAATTCAGAGCAGCTGGGAGTTGTCGGAATCCGCCGGGCTATGGAGCTGGCCCGTGAACACGATCTTGATCTGGTGGAAGTTTCGCCGACCAGCAACCCGCCGGTATGCCGCATCATCAATTACAGCAAATATAAATATGATCAGGAAAAAAAAGAGCGCCGGGTCAAAAAAAATCAGAAAATCGTGCAATTGAAGCAAATCCGCTTGAAACCGCACATCGATGAGCACGACTATCAAATCAAGCTGCGGCAGGCCATCAGCTTTCTTAACAAAAAAGATAAGGTGAAGGTCAATTTATTTTTTCGCGGGAGGGAGCTGTCTTATAAAGAGCACGGCGAGAGAATTTTAAAGCGGATTGTTGTTGACTTAAACGAGCACGGCCAAGCTGAAAGATCGCCAGCCATGGAAGGGCGCATTATGTCTGTTATGATCGTCCCCCGCGCGAGCAAAGCATAGACAGATATTTTTTGACAGCATAGGAAAGTATAAAACTTTCCTAGCTGCTAAAAACTCCTCTC
>CAYHTV010000151.1:0-2597 GCA_964359575.1 uncultured Planctomycetales bacterium | reverse complement strand
TACTACTACGCTGTAAGATTAATTTCTAATTTAAATAATCGTTCCCCTCCCTGGATGGGAGGGGTTAGGGGAGGGTGATTCTCGACGATGTTTACCCCCACCTAACCTCCCCCATCAAGGGGGAGGAATTTAAGAACTAATTTTACAGTGCACTACGCCCATTTGCTGCGCTTGGACTTTTTCAACATCTCCACCAGATCCTTGACCTTCTGGGAGCAATCACGCTGACAGATGAGCAGCCCATCCGGAGTATCGACAACGATCACACCTTTAAGCCCCAGTGTCGCAATAAAACGTGATCCTCCCCAGACAAAAATATTTTGGCTGCCGATATCCACGGTGTTACCTTTCAAAAAATTTCCCTGAAAATCCTTGGGCAGGACCTCAGCCAACGACTGCCAACTGCCTACGTCTGACCAGTGAAGGCCGCTGGCAGCCACGGCCGCCACCTTACGCGACTTCTCCAATATCCCGTAATCGATAGAAACCGCCGGCAGTCTTGACCACATTTTGGCAATCTGAGCCGTTCCCTTATTTTGAAAAAAATTATAAATACCAGGCTGATACCTTTTAAATTCCTGCAAAATCACAGAGGTTTTCCAAACAAACATTCCGCTATTCCAAAAATAATTTTCTTCCTTAAGCAATCGTATCGCGTGAGCCCGCGAAGGCTTTTCGATAAATTTAATCACCCGAAGCAAAGATGTTCCTCCCTCTTGGACCAGCGCAGTTTTGAAATAACCGTAACCTGTCTCCGGCCGCTTCGGGACGATCCCGAAAGTCACCAGATACTCATGCCTGGCTAGATCAACCGCTTGTGCCAATACTCGCGCAAAAGCTTTCTGATTCAAAATCAGATGATCCGATGGGAAAACAGCCATTATGGCAGAGGGATCGCGGCGCTGAATCCACTCGGCAGCCCAGCAAATCGCCGGCGCCGTATTTTTTGCCCGCGGCTCCCTAAGAATATTGGCTTTGGGGATACGGCAGCCGCGCAGCTCTTGTAAAACTTTTTTGTTATAAGCCTTGTTGGTGACAATGAAAATATTTTTTTCGGCAACACAGGCACGCAGACGGCTCAGCGTTTGCTGAAAGAAGGAACGACCGCCGTAAATTTTTAAGAATTGCTTTGGCTCTGCCTGGCGGCTGAGCGGCCAAAAACGCGTTCCTGACCCGCCCACTAAAATCACCGCATACACATTCTCAGTTTTTTTCATGGTGCGTTCCTCATGGCGTCAGTTCTTGATAGACTTTCAGGGTTTCCTGAGCGGTTTTAAGAAAAGAAAAATCCTTTGCCCTTTGAAAACCTTTTTCAATCATTTCCCGCCGAAGTTCTTGATTGCCAATGATCTTGGCAATGGCATCCGCAATAGCCCGCGGGTCAGCGGGATCGGCTTTTAACGCTGCCTCTTGCGCCAATTCGGCACACGAAGACACATTCGACGTCACAACCGGCGCGCCGCAGCCGAACGCCTCAATAATCGGCAGACCAAATCCCTCATAAAAAGACGGAAACGCGAAAACTTCCGCCTGGCTGTAAAAATAGCGCAACTGCGCATCACTAAGGAACCCTAAGAATACAACCGCGCGGCGCAGATTCATTTGATCGATAATAGCGGCCAAATCTTCGTTCAACCAGCCTTTCATTCCGGAAATCACTAGCGGGCCGTTAAAAATTTTTTGCTCCCGCAATATCACTAAGGCCTTAAATAAATTGATCAAATTTTTCCGCGGCTCGATCGTCCCCACAAAAAAAATGAATGGCTGCTCAATCCCTTTCGCGCGGATGACGGCTTTGGCCTTCGCGTTCTCCTTAGCCGACACCGGATAAAAAATATTTTTATCAACGCCTAAATAAACCAACCGAACTTTTTGGGGATCAATTCGAAAACATTTATGGACATCATTGATTGTGCTTTGCGAAGAGCAAATGATGCGATCGGCCCTTTGCATAATCTCCTTCATCCTCTGATCCGTTAAGTCAATGGTCGCCTGGGTATGCCCCTGCGGATAAGCCTTATAGATGAGATCGTGAACCGTGACAACGACTTTCGCTTGATCAATGGCCACATCGCCGATGCACGGCGTATGGTAGACATCAACGGATCTGAGCGTCCTGTTCAGCCCACGCTTGAAATGATCCACTTTGAGAAAAAAATTGCGCGCCTTGACCGCCGGATCTTGCCTTTTAAAATCAAACAGCCTTCTGGACACATAAAGAAAATATTGATTTATCTTATCAATCTCACTCAATGCCCGGACCAAATGAAAACCATACCGGCCGATACCGGTATACTGCTTTCTGGAAAAACATTGGCAATTAATAGCGATTCGCATGCGTAATCTTGGAATGCCAATCTTAAAATAACGTATAAATAAACGGCGCCACCGCTGAACTCTGGGCAAAGACAATCAGCAGGCTTAAGGCCAGCAGGATAATAACAATCGGCGCAAGCCAATACATTTTACGAACTTTTAAAAACTCCCAAAACTCTTTAATCAAAGATAACTTTGACATTTTTGTCTCCTGTTGAGCTGATTGGTTCTGTCAAAAGTTTTTACTTTAAATCTCTTTATCGTTTAAATTATCAACAAGT
>CAYHTV010000150.1:0-2970 GCA_964359575.1 uncultured Planctomycetales bacterium | reverse complement strand
GTCCGAACTTCGTTCGTCCTCGCAATGACACCGGGAGGGTTTTCCGACACTATCTATTTATTAATATAGGACTTTCGCGTTTGACTGTCATTCCCGCGAAGGCGGGAATCCATGCCTCTCGTCGAAGAGAAGCCTAATGGATTCCCGACTCCGCCTGAGGCGCACAGGATCTCCGCCAGAGGCGGATCAGCCTCCGGCTGACGCCTTTGGAGGAAAAGGCATTCGGGAATGATAAATGCGTAAGTCCTAAAATAATAAGGGGGAGAAACGAAATAATGACGATCATGAGGGCAGAGACAACGAAGTATTTTAAGAGTCTAATTTTCCCAAATATCTTCTATCCTTAAATTTTAACGCCGTGTGCGAATTTTTTTTATGTGTCATTGCGAGGAGCGTTTTTTGCGACGAAGCAATCTTTGCATCGTTTAAAAGATTGCTTCGCCTAAAAAGCAGGCTCGCAATGACACGAAACTCGCACACGACGTTAAATTTTAATCAAAAACAACGGTTTTATTATTATAAGTTAAAACTTTTCGCTCTAGATGCCAGCGCACCGCCCGGCTCAAAACAATCTTTTCCAAATCCTCTCCCTTTCGCATCAAGTCTTGCAGAGAATCACGGTGGCTCACCCTGACGGTATCTTGCTCAATAATGGGGCCTTCATCAAGCCGCAAAGTGACATAATGGCTGGTCGCGCCGATTATCTTGACACCCTTTTGGTAGGCCTGATGATACGGATTTTTACCGGCAAAGGCCGGCAAAAAAGAATGATGAATATTGATAATCTGATTCGGATAATACCAAATAAAATTTTTCGTTAAAATTTGATGGTACCTGGCCAAAATAATCAAATCAATTTTAGAGGTCCGCAAAATTTCCAGTTCGCGCTTCTCTTGGTTTTGCTTATTGGTCTTGGTAATCGGAAATTCAAAAAAATGCAGGCCAAAATCATGGGCCAGCGGCCGCGCCTGTGGATGATTGCTGATAATAAGCGGAATGTCGCAATCCAGTTGCCCGGCGCGCTGGCGCAGCAGAATATCATAAAGGCAATGCAAATGCCGGGAAACAAAAATGGCCACGCGCGGGGGCTGACTCGTCAAATATAAATTCCATTTCATACCAAATTTTTTGGCAAAGGGTTTAAATTTTTGTGAAATTTTCTCCGGGGAAAGTTTAAAATTTTTTAAATCCCACTCAATGCGCATAAAAAAAGTATTGGTCTGCTCATCGATATGCTGATCGGCGTGCAGAATATTACCATTATGCTGATAAACAAAATTGGCTATCGACGCGGTGATGCCTTTTTGATCTGGGCAAGAAATTAAAAGGATGCCATGAGCCATAATATTCAATACTCCCGGATTTGCAGATTGATTTTTATTTTAACATACATCTATCTTTTATTTAAATAAAACGGATTAATTTTCGCATCCACTAAAGCGACCCACGCACTTGACGCTAGGCTTAAGACTTCCGGCTGATGCGAATTCCACCCAAAAGGGATCCAATCCCGTTTCGAAGAATACGCGTAAGCTGTTTGATCTTCAGAAAGTTCCCGTTTCAAAAATTTTACCCCCTCCCGCATCTGTTGGCTGTCTTTAAGAGCTTCCTCGGCCCACCGCAGATGGTCTTTTTGATAATAAGAAGCAATCTCGCGAGCTGCTAAAATTGCGCCCGCTGTCCATTCCACAGAAACGCGGTCATGCTCATCCGTGTAGCCCACTCCCACAAGGCGGCCTTGATCATCCCACGAACCAGATCGGATTTTGGCAGTCCGCCACATCTGATAAGCCGCCCCTGGCCCAAACCATTCATCGATTCTGTGTGGGCCTAAAGCCGCGATACCCCAGGTTTGGACGTCCGTGGCAAAATTCTCGGTATTTGCTTCCCACTGTTGATTTTTAAAACACATTCCCTGAAAAAAATACCCCTCCTTATTCCAGACTTCCTTAAAGTAGTATTCAATTTTATCCATGGCCTGTTTATAAATGGCATTTTGAGTAATTTCATAAAGCATGCGAAACGCGGCATACCAAGAGATATTGTTCTCGGTTGAAATTTGGTGGTACCACCATGTGTGATTTGGCTCGCCCGCGGCGCTGCCTTTTTCATCGGGAGAATATGTCCCGATCGGCGCCATCCGAATCCCGCCATTTTCTGCCTGTAAAAGGATCGCCGCCCTGGCTAATTCTTCAGCGAGACGAAGCTCCAGGGCATCGCTTATGTGATCATAAAATTGATACGTTGAATTGAAATATTTTTTGTGAAAAAGATGAAGCGCGGCCAGCACCACCCAGGCATTTTCCCCAGCCACGGGTTTCCAATCTTCCCAGTGAACCGTTGGCCAGGTGGGAAAACCTTTAAATTCAATTTTTCCATCTAATGGATCAAAGGTGTTGTAGCGGCCATGCGCATTTATAATCCGAAAAATAAATCCGCGCTGGCCGAACGCCTGCAAATCGGATGAAACAGCAAACGGATTATTAGGGTTGTAAATAAACGAATTACCGGGATACCCGGCGCGGATATTGGAGAGATCGCCTACTCTCCCCTGCCAATAAATCTCAAGCGGCCGATAGGCGTATTGTAAATTTTCTGTGGAACCTAATATCGTAAGAGCAATCTGTCCTACGGCCCCATCATAAATAACCAATCCCTCTTCAACAATGACCCGCTCAATAATGCCATTAATGGAATTCGCCTCTCCCATATTGGCATAAATGGGCGGCTTATACTGATCGGGAATCTGAAAACTTAAAGGAAGCTGCGTATTACCGCTTACATTATTTTTGATCCAGCGGATAAGCTTTTGTTCCTCTGAGAGGGGTATTTGGGCAAACGACACCGAACTCAACATAAGCAATATACCTCCTAAGAAAAAAATCAATCTACCGGCTGGGCCCATATCTCCCTCGTGATAGTGTCGGAAAACCCTCCCGGTGTCATTGCGAGGAGCGTAGCGACGAAGCA
>CAYHTV010000149.1:0-3025 GCA_964359575.1 uncultured Planctomycetales bacterium | reverse complement strand
CCTAATGGATTCCCGACAAAGGCATTCGGGAATGACAAACGCGTAAGTCCTAAAAAAATCACAAAACCACGCGGATATTCAAATCTATGGGAGATCTTTCGATAAATTTTCTTTGGATTTTGATTGTCTGAGAGGAAATTTTTTCAAAATGGACAGGCCGGGCATTGAGCAGCACCTCTTGAATTGCGTAATCGCCATAATCAGCTTTGGCGGCATTATGATAGGTCACCGTTAAACGTTTACCGGCAAACTGACAGCGGACTGTGGCTTGGCCTTTTTTATCAAACTCAGACTTGACCAGCTTAGGGGACAATATGAGATCGCCCCCCTCGCCGCGCACGCCGAAAACCTGTGTCAGCTGTGTGAGGACAAACCAACTCGCCGACCCGGTCAAATAGTGGTACATCCCTTTGCCGTTGGTATCAAAATACTCCGGCACCCCGGGATAAATTTTGCTCTTTTCCGTGGCAATACTCATATTAAAAATCGAGCGTAAAACTGCGCAGCCCTCCTGCACAAACCCGCGGCCATAAAGGGCATACGCGTACATCACAGTCATATGGCTGAAGAACGCGCCGTTTTCCTTCGTGCCATAGGCAAATCCGAACGCCCGGCCTAAATCCAAATAATTCTTTACGCCAAAATCCGTATTCAAACGGTATCCACCGTGCTTTTTATCTTTCAAAAACCGCCGGACGCTCGCGATGACTTCTTGAATGTCTTTTGCGTCTGCTAAACCGCTCATAATCGCAAACACCTGGCCGGTCAATGTCATGCGCGTATGATTATTTTTTTCCCCCTCCACACGCGCGCCCTTATTATCGTAATACCCGTTGAACCACATGTAAGTCTTTCCTTTTTCCTCCACGGAAACCTTCTCGCTGTTTTTGATTTTCTGAAAAATCCAATGCCCCTTGGCGCGCAGATCGCGGGTGATATCCGCGATCTTAAACTTCATCTGTTCGCCGCTTAACTCCGGCTGCACCGAAGAAAAATAATCCTGCCACAAAAGTTTTTTCTTCTCTTCGGACGAACCGTAATCACAAGGCTTCTCGGACAATGTATCGAACAAAATCTTTAATTCTTTTGCCAAACGGATCGTCTCTATCTCCTTTTTTTTGGATAACTCTTCCAAGAGGTCGGCGATCTTAAGAAAATTCCCTCCATAAAAACTCATAAAGGCCGCGCTTTCTCCCCGGTGAGAAGCCATATCCAGCCCGTCGTTCCAATCCGCGTTCTCGAGGCGGATGATATTATGTTCGCCGACGTTGAAAAACTGCGCCAAATTCTGCACCAGGATATGCTCCAAAATTGTTCCCTGATAAATATGCCCCGCTTTGGATTTAAGTTTGCTGCCATAGGCCGGATGCCATCCCATATCTTTCTCAACGGCACGCGACTGCTGCGTGTCCCGAAAATATGTCGTTTCTTTAAACAAAATGTCATAATCCCCGGTCTGATCCACATACAGCGAAATCGTCAAGAAAGGCCACGCCCCGTGATCCATCCACACCCGGGTGATCATATTGCGGTCCGCGATAAATTCGCCGGGGAGCGTTCCGATAATTGTCGCATTAGATCCATCGATACGGATACCGGCACAATTATTGATTAAACTATCCCGCACATTCTCCGGCTCAATCAAGATGAGTGACAAAAGATCCTGCCAAAGATCGCGCCAACCCTTGCCACCTTTGCCATAATCATGATCAGGCAAATAAGAGTTACCGAATATCCGCCGTAGAATCGGCTGCAGCGTCACCCACTGCATCCAGGAATTGAACTCATTATTGCCGGTATAAAATTCAATGGAACGCGTTTTGGCCGACCAAAAACTTTTATTTTTGGCAAGAGCCTGATCGAATTTCTCAGCGGAATTGAACGCGCTAAATATTTGATGAAAAACGGCTTTTTCCTTGGCGATCCCTAAACCGATAAAATACTCCAGCGACTCGTCGGGCTTTAAAATTTCATCGGCGAAACGCAGTGCCCCGGCTGCCTCTTTGCCATCCAGCAATGCCGCAGGAAGCTTCATCGGTTTTAAATTCTTTAAAACCGCCTGCGGGGCCGTCCAATGACCGGCATCGCCACAAAAACTTTCAATGGTCGGAAAAGTTCCCGTGGGATTTTTGCCTTTTCCCGTGGCTCCCAACACATAATACACACTGCCGTTAGCGATATGCCCTTCTTCGTTAAAAAGCATCGTCGGTTCTGCCAAAACACCCTGCGGAATCTGTTCAATACGCTGCAAGAGCGAGGTAACATGTTCGTGGTCGTGTTTATTGGCTAAGGCCCGGCCAAAAATCGGCACAAATGCCGTCGGCGTGATTTTCAATTTCCTTTGACCGATATTTTTAAGAGTCACCCGCATAAGCTCGATAGTTTCACCCGTCACCGGAATAAAATTGACCACCTGCATCGCAAGGCCAACCGCTTTATGACAGCGCGCTAACTTATGCCATAACTGGCCGACCTCAACAGACGCGGCATCATTTTTCGCGGGTTCGGCCAAAGAAAACATACCCTGCCCGTCAATGTAAACAAAAAAATTTCTCACCGGATGACGCAAATCTTCCGTTGAGACCGGTTTGGTCAAATAATGGTGTTTATCGATTTTAATATCGCCGCTTAAAAAAGGCGAAATGGAGGATTTTAACCCTTGGGCGTCAATGCCGCACAACGGTGCGTAGATAGTACGAATCTGCGTTGCCGTGTGCGAGATAAAGCTCACCCCATCGGAAAGGTATTGGTAAAGCGGATTTTTCATATCTTATTGACCTTTGCTTAACTAAAAGCAGAAGGTAGTCAATATTCCTGCCTGATGAGCTCGTCTTATGACGAGCTCATCAGGCAGGTCGCTTTGTTCTCTTAAAATTATTGCTAATGGTTGTACAAAGCTTAATAAAACTTGGCATGCGTGTTTCATTTTTCCTGCACAAAACGTTATTGTAGCATTTTTTTCATAATACGCTAGTACACTGTAACAGAAATTTTTAATCTTATATTCCCTCTCCCAGAGGGAGAG
>CAYHTV010000148.1:0-3353 GCA_964359575.1 uncultured Planctomycetales bacterium | reverse complement strand
CGCAATGACACGAAACTTGCACACGGCGTTAAGTTCTAATCAAACAACGTCAATTGCCCCTGCTCTTCCAACTTCTTGCGCTCTTCCTCCGAAAAAATTTTAATCGTGCCGTATTCTCCATCATAACCTGCGGTAATCTGAACCTTCCCTTTACGCATGCACTCAATGCCTTCGGCGATCAAAGTTCCCGCCGCCTTTTTAATATTTTGAATGGGACATTCTTGCAGAATAAAAATCTCGTTACCCAGTTTATGCAGCATTTCCATAAAAACCGCTTGCACACTTTTGGAACTCGGCCCCACGCCTTTCGCTTCCGAAATAATCTCCGGCAAGGGAATCGCGCTATGATACGGACGCGAGCGCGGGGATTTACGGCCTTTAGGATAATCCGCTAACTCCTCAACGCGCGCCATCACTCCCACGGTGACAGATTTGCCGCAGACCGGGCATAATCCTTTATTTTTGATTGTCTCTTGCGGATGCAAGCGGGTCTGGCAGACGCGGTGTCCGTCGTAATGGTATTTCCCCTCTTCCGGAAAAAATTCTATCGTGCCGACTAAGCCTTTATCTTTCGGATCAGACAAGGCGTTATGAATCGCGCGGTAAGACAATTCCGTGTCATAAATCGTGGCCTCGCGGGCCAATTTTTCCGATGAGTGAGCATCAGAATTGGAAACCAGCACGTACGGATCCAACTGGCTCAAACGCCAGTTCATCAGCGGATCCGATGACAATCCAGTCTCCACGGCAAAAATATGCTGCGATAAATCCGCGAAGCAATCGGTCATTTTATCAAACCCCCCTTTGGATCCCAGCGCCGAAAACCACGGCGTCCAGATATGCGCCGGAATCAAATAGGACAGCGGATCCGATTCCAAAACAATTTCCAGCAAGTCGCGTGAATCCAGGCCGAGGATCGGCCGGCCATCGGCATAAATATTCCCAATATTCCCCAGCTTGGATTGAATTTTTTCAGCGGCAACAAAACTAGAAGCAAAAATCACATTATGAATTTTCCTCACTTTATCGAGGCGCTTATAAATATTCGATATTTCACAGGAAAGCATGAACCGCACTTCGGCGCGGCATGCCGGCGGGACTCGGTCTAAAATCAGCTTTTGATATTTTTCCTTGAGTTTGAAAAGGCCGTCCTCGGCCGGCTCCAGCTGCTCTTTGAGCTCTTTCATCCAGCCGGGATGGACAAAATCGCCGGTGCCGACGATGTGGATGCCTTTCAACTGCGCCCACAGAGCCAAATGTGGAAGATTAAGGTTCGGGCTGGTCGCCCGTGAAAAATGAGAATGCAGATGGACATCGGCGTAGAATTTCATAGATTACCTATCCCAACTTACACACCGGCAGTTTAAATTTTTTATTTACTCGCTTCGAGATTCACCCAGATATCCACGTCGTCACCGACCATTAAGCCGCCGTTGTCCATGACCTTATGCCACGACACGCCGAAATCTTTGCGGTTGATCTTGAGTTCACCAGTGACACCAATAACCTCGGCTCCAAAAGGGCTTTTGACCGGCCCGGAAATAACTACGGGAATCGCGACATGTTTGGTCATGCTACGGATCGTTAAATCGCCATGAATCACATACCCTTCCCCCTGCGCCTCGAGTGCCGCGCTTTTGAAAGTAATCGTTGGATATTTTTGCGCATCAAAAAAATCCTCTCCACGCAAATGATTATCCCGGTCATTCACACCGGTGTCGATGCTCGCCACTTGAATGGTGACATCCGCCCTAAAAGAAGCCAAATCATTGGGATCATACTGAATGGTTCCTACGTAATCCGTAAATTTACCGCTCGTTTTGCTGACCGTTAAATGCGTGGCCGTAAAACCAACCGTGGAATGACTCGGATCAATTTTAAAAGTATCCGCCGCGGCACACACTGTAGCAGCAAATAAAATTCCCAAGAGTGCTGCGTTAATCTTAGTGGCTGTTTTTTTCATCTGACACCTCCCGTTATAATTAAGTTTAACTTTTTATTCACCAATTTTATAACCTATCGGATTCCGAATATAATTCAGCAATGTGCCGACTGCCCCACGGATACGCTTTTCCATCTCTGCGTCATGGCATTTTCCTTGAGCCGTAAAAATTTTATGAACACGCGCTATCGACACAGAGCCGGGCAAAACAATCGCGCCCTCATTAAGACAGACACTCGCCAAATGCTCTAAAGCCTTAATGGCGCCGATTTCCCCTGAGGCGGCGCCCAAGAGCGCCACCGGTTTTCCATTGAGCGCCGAAGGATCCCCTAAATTCTCAATGATCAATTTGATAACGCTGCTATAACTTCCATTATACTCAGGCGTGGCTAAAATGACACCGGTGGAGGAAGACACAATCTTTTTTAACCACTCAGAGGAAGATTTTCCACTCCTGCCAGGAAGAGGCAAATCCAAAAGATTAGGGTCAATATACTCAAGACTGACATCGGAATGTTTTTTAATTTCATCGATGACTACGGTAAGGACTTTGGCGGTATTATTGTCGGGCCGGACACTCCCGCCTATCGCTGTAATCTGAATCTTCTTAACCTTTTTATCCATATTCAAATCCAGAATCACTCCCTGAATCGTAACGGAGGATTTTATCAATCTCAAATTTTTGCAGCGCAAAAACTACAAGAAAACTCCTCACTTCGTTCGTCGTAACTTCTTTGCTGCATAGGAGAGGAGTTTTTAGCAGCTAGGAAAGTTTTATACTTTCCTATGCTGAAATAAAACCGCCAGCAACGTCCAGCGTGTTTGCTTATTCATGATTTGGCCTGCTGAACTCACTCACGTTATTTTTCTTCAAGAATCCGGGCCGCTAATTTTAAGAGATCGACATAGGTCACAATCCCGCACAGCATATCTTTGTAATCGACAATCGGAATGCAACCGTATTTTTTCTGAACCATTTTTAATATCGCCTCCGCAACGGTATTTTCAGGTTTAAGGACATAGGGCTTGGGGATCATCACATCTTTCAAAATAAAATTATCCAGAATTTCCTGATCATAATACCATGTCCCGTCTTCCAGCCGGCGCGGAGATTGAATTTTATAAAGATCCCTCTCGGTCATAAGCCCTATCAGCTTATTATCCTGATCCACCACGGGCAGATGCCGAATGCTATTTTTCATGATTTTATCCGCCACCTCATGAAAAGGGGCATCCTCACGGATGGAAATCACCTTTTCGGTCATGACATCCTTTAAAGGAACTTTATTAAGAAGAACCCTCACGTAGTAATCTTCAGAGTATTTCAATTTACGTTCCATAACCACCGGGATATGTAAAAAATTAACGCCGTGTGCAAGTTTCGTGTCATTGCGAGCGAAGCGAAGCAATC
>CAYHTV010000147.1:0-3385 GCA_964359575.1 uncultured Planctomycetales bacterium | reverse complement strand
CCCAAAGGGGAGAAGGAATTATAACATCAGAAATTAATGTTACAATGTAGTAGTGATAGTTGTGAGTGAAATTATGGGCCCGTAAAATGCTTCCCCCTCCTCAAAAAATTCTTATTATCAACCCTTTCGGCATCGGCGATGTGCTGTTTACCACCCCGCTTATCAGCAATATCAAAGCGCATTGGCCGTCGGCTGGGGTTGGTTATTTGGCCAATGCCCGCAGCGCCCCCATACTCGCGCTCAATCCCAAGATTGATAAAGTTTTTATCTACGAGCGGGATGAATTCAACGCTGTTTATCGGCGATCTAAAATCGAATTCTTTCAAAAGTTTAGAAAATTTTTAGAAGATATTCACGCTGAACAATTCGATTTGGCCATTGACCTTTCGCTCAATGGCAATCTCAGTTTCTTAATGTGGCTGATCGGGATCCGAAAACGTGTGGGGTTCAATTATAAAAACCGCAGCCCCCTTTTGACTCAAAAAATTCCTCTGGAAGGTTATGAAAGCAAACATGTCGTGGAATATTATTTGGATATCTTGACGGAAATCGGTGTCCCTGCGGTGCGCAAAAGATTGGAAATTTTTGTTCCCGAAGCGGACAAACGCTGGGCCGAGAGTATTTGGCACAAACACGGAGATCTGGTTCATCGAAAGGTTGTGGCGATTATCCCCGGCGGAGGAGCCAGCTGGGGGAAAGACGCGTTTTATAAGCGCTGGCCGTTAGAAAATTACGCAAAATTAGCTGACAAAATCGTTGAAAAATTCGGGGCGGCCATTATACTTATGGGGGATCAAAATGAGACTGTATTGTGCGACGAGGTTGCGCACCTGATGCGCCGTAGCTCTGTGGATCTAGCGGGGAAGACTTCCATCACCCAGCTGGCGGCTCTCTTAGCGCTGTGCAAAGCTGTAGTGGTCAATGATGGCGGGCCTTTGCATGTGGCGGTTGCGGCCGGGGCAAAGACGGTT
Source organism: uncultured Planctomycetales bacterium (assembly GCA_964359575.1). Lineage (GTDB taxonomy): Bacteria > Omnitrophota > Gorgyraeia > Zapsychrales > GWA2-47-8 > 2-02-FULL-48-11. The sequence goes on along the minus strand of CAYHTV010000147.1, from coordinate 2,414 downwards.
TCGATTTTTGGCCCTGTGGATGAAAAGGTTTATGGGCCATACCCCCAAGAGAATCATGTTGTGATAACAAACGGTATTGCCTGCCGGCCGTGCTACCGCAGGTTTCGCCGGGCAGAGTGCGGGCATGTCAGTTGTTTAACTAAGCTGGATGTTGATGAAGTTGCAGAAAGGATTGGACAAATATTATGAACGTGCAGTTTATTGATTTGAGCGAGCAATACAAAATTATCAAAAATGAGATTGATACCGGCCTCAAACAAGTTTTTGAAAAAGGAAATTTTATCTTAGGCCAGGAGGCTAAAGATTTTGAAAATGAATTTGCCAAATATTGTGATGCCAAGTACGGTGTGGGTGTCAACTCCGGCACCGATGCGCTGTATTTGGCAGTCGCGGCGCTGGATATAGGAGAAGGCGATGAGGTGATCCTGCCCACCTTTACTTTTATCGCAACCGCTCTGTGCATTTCTTATACGGGCGCTAAGCCGGTCTTCGTGGATATCGAAGAGGATACGTACAATATTGATCCGAAAAAGATTGAAAAGGCCATTACGAAAAGGACCAAGGCAATTATCCCGGTTCATATTTACGGCCAGCCGGCGAACATGGATGCGATCATGGCCCTGGCCAAAAAATATAAGTTGAAAGTTATCGAGGACGCGGCCCAGGCGCATGGGGCGACTTATAAGAAGAGAAAGGCGGGGGCGCTCGGCGATGTGGCGTGTTTCAGTTTTTACCCGACGAAAAGTTTAGGGGCATTTGGCGATGCCGGGATGATTGTCACCAGCGATCAAAAAATTTATGAGGCGGCTTTGATGCTGCGTGATTACGGCCGGCAGGGCCGCTACGAGCACAAAATCAAAGGGTACAATTCTCGTCTCGATACCGTGCAGGCGGTCGTGCTGTCGGCAAAATTGAAACATTTGGATCGATGGAACACAATGCGCCATGATAATGCCCTTTATTACAATACATTATTGAATGGCGTTAAAGGCGTTAAGCCCCCTATGATAAAACCGGATCGCACCCATGTTTTTCAAACCTATGCCGTGCGGTTGCAGAAGCGGGACAAAATTTTGGAGGCGCTTAAGGGTAAAAAAATTGATGTCCTGATTCACTATCCGATTCCGCTGCATCTGCAGGAAGCTTACAAAGAATTGAAACATAAAAAAGGCGATTTCCCTGTCTCGGAAAAAGTGGCGGATGAAATTTTGTCATTGCCAATGTTCCCGCACATGAGGAAAGAGCAGGTTGAGTATGTGTGTGAGGCTTTATTGACCTTTGTAGAACCAAAAGAATTGAGGTAGTCAATATTGGCCTTTGTCTCCTCAATGATAAATCCAAATTTTTTTCTTTAGTTGTACAAAGGCCCATAAAATGCTTGGTTTAGGCTTAATAGTTAACGCCGTGTGCAAGTTTCGTGTCATCGCGAGCGAAGCGAAGCAATCTTTAATAGAAAAAAGATTACTTCGTCGCCTTGCGGCTCCTCGTAATGACACAGATAATAAAAACTCGAAACCCTGTGACTCTGTGACCCTGTGACTTAATCATGAAAATCCCTATCTCCATCGTCGTTATTACCAAAAATGAAGAGCGCAATATCAAACCCTGCCTGGAGAGCGTGTACGGCTGGGCGGAAGAAATTATTGTGGTTGATGATGAAAGTACCGACCGTACCGTAGAGATTGCCGCGGCGTATACGGACAAAATTTTTCGCCGCCGGATGGACAATGAGGGCCGGCACCGCAATTGGGCGTATGCCCAGGCGAAAAACGATTGGGTCTTAAGCTTAGATGCAGATGAGGCCGCCACTCTTGAATTGAAGGCAGAAATCGATCAACTGCTTCCTCAAGCCCAGTGTGAGGCCTTTACCATTCCGCGAAGGAATTATATCGGCGATTATTGGATCAAATATGGCGGGTTATATCCGTCCAGCCAGTTGCGCTTGTTCCTTAAGAACAAATTCAAATATGAGGAAGTGGGCGTGCACCCGCGCGCGTTTTTAGACGGAAAAACCGGGCAGTTGACTAAAGATATCATCCATAAAAGCTACCGGGATTTTTCCCATTTTTTAGCAAAGCTTAATGGCCAAACCACGCTGGAAGCCCAGAAATGGATCGAGACCAACCGGGAGATGTCATTTGGCTGCGCGCTCTGGCGGATGCTGGACCGCTTTTTGCGCACGTATGTTCGTAAAAAAGGCTACAAAGACGGGTTTGTCGGATTTATGATGGCTTTTTTTGCGTCTTTGTATCAGATTATCAGTTATGCCAAATATTGGGAAATGAAAAAAGCTAAGAGTGCTTGACAAGAAATTTTTTGCGAGGAGTTTTCTTGCAGCATAGGAAAGTATAAAATTTTCCTAGTACCTTGTTACCTTAATTTTAGATATATTAGTCATTAGAGGAACAAGGTAC
>CAYHTV010000146.1:0-3473 GCA_964359575.1 uncultured Planctomycetales bacterium | reverse complement strand
TGTCTCTTACAGTTTTCCTCGTCGAAATTATTCATATTAATTTGGACGTGCATGTACTGTCCTATTTCTTAAAAAGCGGTTGTCTCTCCTAAGCTTCGGAGAAAAAAATTGAGATATAAAAAATTTCCTGGTCTCGTTGTCCTTTTATTTTTGTCCTTCGTTTTCGCCGGCTGCGCAACGACCTTAAAGACGTCACCGACCTATCCGCAGGTCATGGGGCGCACGAAAACGATCGCCGTTATGCCCCCTGACATTCATGTCTACCAGCTCACCGCCGGAGGTGTCCGTGAGGAGATGGATGAATGGAACCAACAGGCGAAAGAGTTCATCCAAGAAAAACTTAAAATGCATCTCGCCGAGCGTTTTGGCATTCAAATAAAATTTATCGAGGAAGATTGGCTTAAAACACATCACCGTGACCTTTGGCAAGCGCATCGCGGGTTATTCAATGCCATATCAATGAGCGCTCTGCAGCATGCCTACTTTGGCCCCGATGTTTTTGCCACAAAATCAAAAAATTTTGATTATACCTTTGGCGCGGAATTAAGTGAGCTGGCGGCTGTCTGCGGCGCGGATGCACTGCTGTTTCTTTATGGTTTTGATTATGAAGCCACGATGGGACGCAAAATTATGTCATTTTGGGCGGCGATCGGCGGAGTGGTACTTTTGAATCCGAGTGCGATGGTCATGGGACTCGCGGATGGGGCAACCGGGGATGTGGTGTGGTTTAAAACATCTCCCCTGGGCACGGAGTATAGTTTTAAAAATAAGGAAAATATAGGCACGCTCATCGAATGGTTAACCCGCAATCTTTTAAAAGAGAAATAATAGGCGCGGCCTTATTGCTGGGGTTAGGCGGCTGTGCGACCGTTAATCTTCCGAATGTCACGCAGGACGGTTACAGCATCGAGGATGATGAGCGGCGGTTGTTTAAGCGGGCGGATGAATTTGTAGAAATTTTTGATCCCAGCGAGCATGTTTATCGAGAACCGGATCTCGAAGGATATCTTAATCGGGTGGCTCATCAGCTTTTAACGGAAGATTTGCGCCAGAGCGGGATAGCCATCGCCGTCAAAGTTATCAATGATCCAAGCTTTAACGCTCTTTCGCTGCCGAATGGACGAATTTATATCCACTTGGGGTTGCTGGCGGCTCTGGATAATGAGGCCCAATTAGCCACGCTTTTGGCGCATGAGATGACCCATGTATTTCACCGGCATGCGCTAAAACAGTTTCGTTCGGTTATCAATAAGAGCGCTCTTATGTCAGTGAGCGCAGTGGCCGCTGGCGTGGTGGCTGGTGCGGCTGGCGCCATGCTGGTCCAGACAGCGGTTATTTCATCGATCTATGGATTTTCAAAAGATTTGGAATTTGAGGCGGATGAGAAAGGGTTTCAAATGATTGCCCGTAACGGCTACGACGTCGGAGAATCTAAAAAAACATTTGAGCATCTTAAGGAATTTATTGAGGAAGAGGATGTCAAGCAGCCTTTCTTTTTTTCGACCCATCCGCAGGTGGTGGGTCGGATTAAAAAATATACCGAACTTTTGAATTCCCTGCCGGCCGGCAAAATCGGAACCAAAATTAATATCGAAGAATTTAACCGATTGACCAGAGATATTCCTCTTAAGAATGTACAGCTGTGTTTGCAAATGGGAATGTTCAAGACCGCCCAGCGCAATGTTGAGAAGTTTATTTCGCTTCATCCCGCGCAAGCGCAGGGATTTTTTTACCGGGGGGAAATTTACCGCCAGCGCCAGGATCCTAAGAAGAAAGAAAAAACGCGGGATAAGTCCGCGGATTACTCCGAGGCTCTGAAGGCCTATGACCAGGCGATTGCTTTCGATGATCGTCTGGCTTTAGCTTATAAAGGCAAGGCGCAGATTTTACAGAAACAAGGCGTCTGGAATGAGGCGAAGCAGGCTTATCGGCGGTATTTGGAACTCAATTTGCAAGCGGAAGATAAAGCCTACATTGAACAATTTTTAAAGAGCGAATGATGAAAAAAATATTTTTTATAGCTGTGGTATCTCTGGCGGTGGGGGTAAGCGGCTGCACCAGCTGGACTCAATTAACCGGGCGTGAATACCAAGAAAAGGGTAAAGGGTTTAAGGCAGAGATGCCTCAAGATTGGATGCGCTACAACATGGGGCCGCATTTTATGATGACCAAAGATGGAACGACTTTGGATATCATTTTCATCGAGCGGGCGAAATTTGACAAAAAACTGGAGCATACAAAAAAGAAATATCTTCAAGGCATGACGATTCAGGAGTTAGCGGAGATTGAAATTGATAATATCCGCTCGAACGGGGACATTGACAAATTTCAGCTTATTTCGAACCAGCCGGTTACGCTCGATGGACAATCCGCGTTTAAGATGGAATATACCTATGTGTTTTTGCTTGAGCGGCTTAAGATTCACGCCATTCATTATGGATTTATAAAAGATGAATGGATTTACCGGATCCGTTTTGAGGCAGCCGAGCAGCATTATTTTAAGAAAACCCGCCCGGATTTTGAGCGTTTTATCAATTCGTTTAAACTGATTTGACCCCCCCAAAAAAAAGGGCGAGGGAAAATGCCCCGATATCCAATTCATCCTCAATATTTAAAGCCCCAGACAAGGGCGCCCTACCGTCAGAGATGGTCAGCCGGAGAAATTGATTGAAGTGAAATTTAAGGATATTGATATTAAGAATTTAACGCATTTTTCAAACCGTTTGCCCACGTCGGTAGAGCCGCTGATTTTAGTTAAAAATTTAAGCAGGGAACCTGCTGTTTTATCGAACTGACGTTATTTATAGATGAGTGGATACTTTTCCAGCGATGACAAGGAATTTAATTCCAAATCCACATCTAAATCCGGCCAAAAGAGATGTTCTGGGGCAAGGAGGCGAATATTTTGGATTTGTGCAATAGTGGCTGTTTTGAACCAGGGGAAATCATCGTAGCAAAGAAAATATTCCTGATGGTTGACCCATAACCAAATTCCGTGAGGTGAGATATTGACGACTTCAGCTTTTGAAGTGTTTTTCCCAAGATTTTTGAATTTCATTTTTGCGCCTTTCGATGATGCTTTGGACTTTCTGTAATTGTTTTGTTGTGAGTCCATAATTTTGGGCTAACGCAATCAGGGGTTCTAGCCAAAATTTTGCTTCCCCATCAGGACATGAGACATGCACATGCGGTCTTGTTTCCTCGCGTGAAAAAAAGAAAAATCGATAATTTTTGTAAAGAAAAATCGTTGGACTCATCGCAAAAAAGTATAACATATTTCATGAAATTTTTTACATATTTTTCAAATCCGCAGCAGCCTGCAGAGGCAGTTTTTCAATATCTTTCTGGCCCGCGGGAGGAGAGCAGTTTGATTTTTAATCAAATTACTTGACAAAGTAAAAGGTATCGGGTATACTTGGGATAAGTTTATAGAAAAATCACCCACTAAGGATCCGGTATCTTGAGAGTGAGAG
>CAYHTV010000145.1:0-3507 GCA_964359575.1 uncultured Planctomycetales bacterium | reverse complement strand
CTCCTCAATGATAAATTCAAATTTTTTTCTTTAGTTGTACAAAGGCCCATAAGAAGAATCTATGAGTATGACTCATTGTGAGAGACAGGGTTTTGGTTTTGTCAGCCTGCTTTTGACAGTCGCTATATTAAGTCTGGTATATTATTTTGTCCTAACGCGCTATATTTCTCGGCCCGCCATTGACGAACCAACCCAAAAGATTCTCGCTGAGCAGGGAATCGACACCTCAACTCAACAAAGCATACTGAATAGCGCGGTGAGTGAAATCAAACGGCTGGAAAAACTAAACTTGGATCGGGCAGAAAAGATGGACATTTACCATCTTCCGGAACATTAAAGTGCTGGCCGCTGCAGTAATCGTTCCTTATTTTCTTGAAAGCCCTTTTCTCCCAAAATTTGTAGAGCCATTTTATTTTTATCTTGTCCATTATCAAAATCGTATTCAATAATCGCTATGACCCGCAAAATATTTTCAAATGGCTGCTTGAGCATCTCCCTGTCGCTTTCTGACATAGTATCGATGGCGTTGACATACAGAGCTGGGGGGTTTTGAATAGTAATCCCTTGCTGCCGGAATTGGTCAATGTAATGCGCCATCACCATTTCTTTGGCGGAGGTATCAATAATCAATGGCCAGGCTTCACTTGACGTTGCAAATGCGGCAAGCAGTTGATTTAGCTCAACAATTTCCTGGACTTCCGCTTCATTGACGGGGATCTTCTCAGCCGATTTTTTACGCTGCTCTTCTTGCATTTTTTGTTGATAAATGATTTGCCGCTCTTTTTCTATCATTTGTTTTCGTTGAGCCTTGACCTTTTGCGGATTTGACACCGCACCCCCGGCCCAGCATTGAGAAGAAAAAAATAACAGGCAGAAAATAATCAGTACAGGTTGTTTCATAGGTATCCTTTTTAGAAAATTTAAGATGAACATTTCTATTTTAATATAGACGATGGTTTTTTTGAATTATATAATAAAAAATTAATGAAAGGCCAGAAAATGCGGAAATTCATAATTTTGGGAGGAATAATTTTTACAAGTATGGCGCTCTGTTGTCTTTTTGCTATGGCCCAACCAGACAATACATCTTGGTATGGCCAAATCCAAGATACTTTGGCAACTGCCGTAGTGCCTTCCAATGATGATTCCGGCCTGGTTTCTTATCCGGATCTCCCACTGCCAAAGATTCCAAATTCCGTGGTATCGACGCGGTATTTGGTACAGCATCGTTCCGCCTTAAACGGAAAAAAAATCAAAGTTTCGGGTTTCGTGGCAGAAGCTGTCTTGGGAGAAAAGGCCTGTCCGACGCAGGCCGGCGGGTGCGCCCAGCCGCGGATTTTTATCGCGGAAAATTTGTCCCATGAATATGATTTGAATTACCGGATTATGGTTTTGGTGCAGGAAGAGAAAGAAAATTATTCCGTCGGCCAATGGGTGGAGATCGAAGGAATTGTCCACGCCAGCAAGGCGGCCGTCTATGTTGAAAAGCCATAGGGCTTAGCAAAAATCGCGTTGTTTTAGCCCGCAGCGCATTTTGAGTAGGGCTGTCAAAAGAAATATCAGGAGGTTGAATGTCCGATCAGATTCTCGCTTGGATTTTGTTCAATGTTTTTGTGGTAGTGGTTCTTCTTCTTGATGCCTTTGTTTTTCACCGCAAGGATCATGAAATCAAGATGCGGGAGGCCATTCTGGGAAGTATTATTTGGGTGGCCTTGGCGCTTTCCTTCAATGTATGGATTTATTTTTGGAAAGGCAAAGAGCTGGCCTTGCAATTTCTCGCCGGTTATTTGGTTGAGCAATCGTTGAGTGTTGACAACCTCTTTGTCTTTCTACTAATTTTTTCCTATTTTAAAATCCCGCACCACTATCAGCACAAAATTTTATTTTGGGGAATCTTGGGCGCTCAACTGATGCGCGCCATTTTTATCGTTGCGGGTGTGGCCATTATTAATCGATTCCATTGGATTATTTATATTTTTGGAATTTTTTTAATCATTACGGGATTTAAATTATTTTTTGAAAAAGAGAAAGAGATCGATCTGGAAAAAAATATTGTTTTAAGATTTATCCGTAAATTCATACCGGTGACTCCGGGTTTTGAGAATGGCCACTTTTGGATCAAAAGAAATGGAGTGCTTTACGCAACGCCGTTATTGATCGTTTTAGCCATTATTGAGACGACGGATCTCATTTTTGCCATCGATTCGATCCCTGCCATTCTAGCGATCACCAAAGATCCTTTCATTGTATACACGTCCAATATTTTTGCAATTTTAGGCCTGCGGGCCATGTACTTTGCTCTGGCCGGACTGATGAAGCTGTTTGAATATTTGCACTATGGTCTGGGGGTCATCCTGATTTTTGTGGGTTTTAAAATGCTGGGGGAAGAATTTATCCACGTCCCCATTTGGATGACGTTGACTTTTATTGTCTCGACTTTGATTATTTCCGTGGCTGTTTCTATGGCGCGGATGAAAGCGAATCAGAAAAAGGGAAATTAATCTTCGACCCTGCGGTGCGGTTTATTGAGATATAACCGGGTGAGTTCAGAGGTGAGAAATTTGAAAGTTTCCTCCACATCATCAAAATGATGGAAGAGTTTTAAATCTTCGGGATTAATGACTCCCCAGCGGACCATAGCCTTAAAGTTGATCAATTCATTCCAGTATTCTGTTCCGTACATAATAATCGGCATATATTTTTTGGACTTCTTAGTCTGCACGAGAGTCAGCAATTCAAAAAGTTCATCTAAGGTTCCAAATCCTCCGGGAAAAACAATCAAGGCCTTGGCTAAGTAAAAGAACCAAAATTTGCGGATAAAAAAATAATGGAATTCAGCCGAAATTTCCGGCGTTTGATAGGAATTTGCGCCTTGTTCAAAGGGAAGGCTGATATTCAACCCGACAGAATAACCGCCGGCGTTTTGCGCGCCCTTATTTGCGGCCTCCATGATCCCGGGCCCGCCGCCTGAGCAAACGATAAATCGGTTGCCCGGATCGCGCAATTCAATGGACCAGCGGGTCATTTTCTCAGCCAGCTTTACCGCGTCTTCATAATACCGCGACATCGTTAGATCGCGCTGGGCTTTTTCATATTGGGCAAGCAGTTCCAGCGGCGCGGAGGACTTTTTTTTCGCTATATGGGCTTCGATTTCTTTGAGGTTCTTTTCCGCCGCTTCTCGGGAAATTGTACGCGCCGAACCAAAAAAAACGATAGTGTCTTTGATTTTGTGATGCCGAAAACGGACTTCGGGTTCAATGAGTTCGCATAAAACCCGGATTAAGCGGGCTGGCGGGCTTTTGAGAAAATTGACATTCTCGTAAGCCTTTTGCAGATGGATGGGGTTTTCCGATGAAGGGTTCTGTTCTGTCACGCATGTGTCCTTTGATTTATGCTAGAGAATCATAGCAAATTGAAAACAAATTGCAATAAGATATCGGGAAATTAACGGGAATCAATGCTGTCTTAATTAGCATTTTGTCATTCCCGCGAAGGCGGGAATCCAGT
>CAYHTV010000144.1:0-3536 GCA_964359575.1 uncultured Planctomycetales bacterium | reverse complement strand
CTCTAAAATATTTAAGGGAAAATCAGTACGAACGAAGTGAGGAGTTTTCTTGTTGTACAAACGTCCATAGCACATTTTGCTTTTATCCATGACAACACGAATCATTGCGCATATCGATATGGACGCCTTTTTTGCGGCTGTCGAGCAAAGGGATAATCCCAAATTGCGCGGCCGGCCGGTTGTTATCGGCGCGGATCCGAAAGGCGGCATGGGGCGGGGTGTCGTCTCGACCTGCTCCTACGAGGCCCGCCGTTATGGAGTGCATTCCGCGCAGCCAATTTCGCAGGCTTATCGACTTTGCCCGCGGGCCGTTTTTTTGCCCGTTGATGGGGCGAAATATCATCGTGTTTCCGAGGAGATATTTAATATTCTCTACAATTTTACACCCGATATCGAACCGCTCAGTATCGATGAGGCTTTTTTAGACTTAACCGGGAGCTATCATTTTTATAAAACTCCTTTAGCCGCAGGCCGGGCGATCAAAGAAGATATTAAAAGTCAGCTTGGGCTTACTGCCTCGATTGGCATCGCCCCTAACAAGATGACGGCTAAGATCGCTTCGGATTTTTCAAAACCCGATGGGTTGTTGGAAGTTTCTTCTGAAAATTTGTTAGCTTTTTTATGGCCGCTGCCGATTGAACGGTTGTGGGGAGTGGGCCCCAAAACGAAGGAAATGTTTCATAAGGCGGGGGTTCACACTATTGGTGAATTGGCCCAAATTCCGCGTATATCTCTCGAGGAGCAGATGGGTGAGTCAGGAAAGCATTTATATGAATTGTCCCACGGCATAGATTTGCGCGAGGTTGAAACCAATGGAGAAATCAAGTCGGTCAGTCATGAGCACACCTTTGAGGTCGATACGCAGGATCAGGAAGCGATTTATGAGGTCTTGCTGCATTTGAGCGAAAAGGTCTCGCGGCGCCTTAGAAAAAATGATTTGAAGGGAAAGACCTTAACGGTTAAGATACGCCTAAAGGGTTTTAAAACGTACACGCGGGCGCACACCTTTGCCGAACGCACGAATTTTGTCGATGATATTTACGCGCAGGCGAAACGGATCTTGGATGAATTTTTTCAAAGAGGAATGTGGATACGGCTGATGGGAGTGCGTATGTCAAGCTTTACAGACCAATATTTTCAGGAAAGTCTGTTTTCGAATTTTGCTGATTCGAAGAGAGAAAAGATCCATCAGGTTATGGATTTTATTAAGGACAAATTTGGTGAAGAAGCGATTCATCGCGGGAAAGGGTAACATATGAATAGTATTATTTTAGCCGTTATTTTTGTTTTGGCATTTGTATGCGTAATCTTAGCGATAATTCCCTTTTTAAGAAAGCAGCTTAAGGAAGAGATCCAAGCCAGCCAAGAGCAATTTCTGCAATTGGCCCGGCAGCAATTTGAATTAGAGCAGACACGCGCCGCTGCCGAGATGGAAAAGCGCAAGCAGGCCATTGAGGGGAATGTTCAGGGTTTGAAGGAGCAGTTGGATCAGTATCAGCGGCTGCTGCTAGAGTTTGAACGCGACCGCACACAAAAGTACGGCAACCTAGAGAGCGAATTGAAAAACACCTCGCAGGCCACGGTGAGGCTGCAGGAGGCAACGACCCGTTTAAATAATATTTTAGGGAACGTGAAACTGCGCGGACAGTGGGGCGAGCGCGTCGTCGAGGATATTGTTGAAAAATGCGGATTGCTGGAAAACGTTAATTATTTTAAGCAGAAAAAAATGGAAGGCTCGGCGAATCGGCCGGACTACACTTTTATTCTGCCGAATCAGCACAAAGTCAACATGGATGTGAAATTCGCGCTGGATAATTACATCAACATGGTGAATGCCCAAACCCCTCCGGAGCGTGAACAGTATAAGAAGGAATTTCTCAAAAATGTCGAGGAGCGGATCAGAGAAATTAAAGACCGCGGATATATTAACCCGCAGGAAAACACGCTGGATTTTGTTTTGCTTTTTATTCCCAACGAGCAAGTGTTTGGGTTTATTCAAGAAAGTGTCCCGGGGTTGATGGATCGCGCCTTGTCCGAGAAGGTCGTGTTGTGCTCGCCTTTTACTTTATACGCGATGCTCAGCGTCATCCGTCAGGCGTACGAAAATTTTCGGTACGAAAAGGATATGAAAAAAATTATCGATTTGATCGAGCAGTTTGCCAAAACCTACACGCTATTTAAAGACCGCTTTGAAAACATTGGCTCTTCCATAGAAAAATTACAAACTCAGTATCAAGATGTCAAAGACAAAAGTTTTAAGAACCTTGATAGTAAAATTAATAAAATTGAAGATTATAAAAAGGGCAATAAAGTTTCTTTTGACACTGTCAGTTCTCATGTCATAGAAATACCCCAAGACGTGTTGGATGGCAACCCTGTGGTTCAATAAATTCTTTCCGCCGGAAGTTGTTGCGCTGGTCAGTGACCGATCTATCAATTTCACGCTTCCTAAAAAGGGAAAACCTTTTTCGCGCTCACAGGAAGCCAAGGTAGGAGGTCTCCTTAAACATCCTGCCGCGCAAGTTATCAATATCCGTCAAGTTCATGGCCGGCGGATTGTCATAGCCACTCACCGCTATTTAGAGAAGGAGAAGATCGCCCAAGCAGACGGCATCATTACGAACGTCTTAAATCTGCCGGTTGCCGTGCGTACGGCAGACTGTGTGTCGGTCTTTATTTTTGATCCGAAGAAAAGGGCGATCGGTTTAGTGCATGCCGGCTGGAAAGGGACAAAAAAGCAAATCGTTCCTAACGCAATTACGCAGATGCAAAAGAAATTCGGCTCAAAAAAGAATGATTTAAAAATTATTTTTGGCCCGTCGATCCGTTCCTGCTGTTATCAGGTGGGCGAGGGATTTAAAAAACATTTTCCTGGGGAGGTTACCCAGAGATCTTCTGGACTCTATCTGGATTTGCCATTAGTGAATAAAAATCAACTCGCGGCCCTAGGTGTCCCCCAAAAAAATATTTATGATTGCGCCCTCTGCACGTTTTGTAATCATAATTTTTTTTCATACCGACGAGAAGGGGAGAGGGCTGGGCGGATGATCTCATTGCTGATGCTGCGCGGTTGATTTGCAAAATTCAAAGAAATACGTATAATGAGCTCCATGCACATTGTTATTCTTGTAACTGCCAAAGATAAAGAAGAAGCAAGGCGGATCGCGCGGCACGTGTTAGCGCATAAGCTGGCCGCGTGTGTTAACATTTCCGCGGGGGTGGAATCTTTTTTTTGGTGGGAAAATAAAATTGACACAGCCAGCGAGGCCCTGCTGATTATTAAGAGCAGAAAAGATTTATTTAAGAAAATCGTCGCTGCGGTGCGGGCGGTGCATAGTTACAGCGTGCCGGAAATTATAGCCTTGCCGATTGTGGCGGGGCATAAAGATTATTTAAAATGGATCAGCGACTCCGTGTGCGAAAAATCATAGGAGCAGATTCTTGTACCTGCCTACCGCAGGCAGGCTGTGCTCCTCTAAATATAATTTAGGTAACACAGTACTAGTACATTGTAACATTAATTTCTGATGTTATAA
>CAYHTV010000143.1:0-3550 GCA_964359575.1 uncultured Planctomycetales bacterium | reverse complement strand
ATCAGGCAGGAATATTGACTACCTTCTGCTTTTGGTTAAGCAAAGGTCAATAAAAGGAGGCGGAATCATGAAAAAATACCTTATCTTGATTTTAGTTTGTGTGGGCTGGTTCTCGTTAAGTCAATTGTCATTGACGGGTTATAAAAATAGAACCGCGTTTGCTGCGGATGAGACTTTGGTACCAGTTTCTGCAGAGGATAATATCCCCGTGAGCACCGATTCGATTCCTACTGCCCATGCTAAAGCCATTATCAAAGGCACAACATCCAGCTCTCCTATTGATGGGAGTGTAACTTTTGTCCAAACGGCAAAAGGATTGGAAATAGGCGCATTTCTCATCAATGTTCCTAGCCCTGGCTTACATGGTTTTCATATTCATGAAAAGGGAAGTTGTGATGATGAGGGAAAAGCTGCCGGTGGGCATTACAATCCAGAGGGGGTCCAGCATGGAGATTTGAATAGAGATGGTCATGGGATGGCACATGCCGGTGATATGGGGAATATCGCTGTTGCCGAAGATGGAAAGGCCGTGTATGAAGGATTCCTGCCGGACATTTCTTTAACGGGCGGAAAATATAACGTAGAGGGCTTGGCAGTCATTCTTCATGAAAAGGAAGATGATTTCGGCCAGCCGACCGGAAATGCGGGAGGCCGCATTGGCTGTGGAATTATTATCCTGGAGAATTAAAAGACAACCTCCTACACATCGGAGGTGTAGGAGGTTGTCTTTTCTGGTAAATAAAAATGTTTAAGGTGAATTCAACAGTGCTGATTATTATTGATGTCCAGGGAAAACTCGCGTCATTCATGCATGAAAGGGAAAGGACAATTAAAAATATTCAAGCGATGATTCAAATTGCCCAAGTTTTAGACATTCCGATCCTCTGGACGGAACAGTCGCCGCAGAAAATAGGAGCCACCATCCCTGAAATTGCTTCTCATTTACATTATCTCAAGCCAATTAAAAAAATAAGTTTCAGCTGTTGCCAAGAGAAAAATTTTATGGCCGTCCTCACTAAATTGAAACGAAAACAAATCCTGATTGCCGGAATCGAGACTCATGTCTGTGTTTATCAAACTGCGGCGGATTTGCTCGCTGGCAAATATGAAGTTCAGGTCATTGCCGATGCGGTTTCTTCCAGGACGGCCGAGAACCGTATTTACGGATTGGACCGGATAAAACAAATCGGCGCTGGGGTTACTTGTACTGAAATGATCGCCTGCGAGCTTCTCGGGAAAGCCCAGGGAGAAACATTCAAAGCAGTTTTAAACCTTATTAAATAAATTGGGAGTGCTTTATGGCAAAAGCAAAAAAAAATATTAAAATTTCTCAAAAGCACAATAAGACAGCCGTCGCTGCTCTTTTAACTGAAAACCGTACCTTTAAGCCGTCGAAGGCATTCCATGCCCAGGCTCATATCCGCGATAGCAAAATTTTTCAAGAGGCTTCCCGCAACCGGGAAAAATTTTGGGCCAAGCAGGCACTGGACTTGGACTGGTTTTCGCCTTGGAAAAAGGTTTTGGAGTGGAAATCCCCGTTTGCCAAATGGTTTGTCGGTGGCAAATTGAACGCCAGTTATAATTGTCTTGATCGCCACATCACAACCGCGAATCGTAATAAAGCGGCTATTATTTGGGAAGGCGAGCCGGGAGAGGAGCGTGTTTTAACGTATTGGGATCTTTACCGGGAAGTTAATAAATTAGCCAATGTCTTAAAATCCCTCGGAATCAAAAAAGGCGACACGATTGCGATTTATCTACCGATGATTCCGGAGGCCGTTATCAGCATGCTGGCCTGCGCGCGTATTGGCGCGGCGCACACAGTGGTTTTTGGCGGATTTAGCGCGGATTCTTTAAAGGATCGGATCAATGATGCAAAAGCCAAAATTCTTATTACCGCTGACGGCGGTTATCGTCGCGGATCAATCGTGCAATTAAAAAATGCCTCCGACACCGCCATTCAAGAATGCCCAACAATTAAAAATGTTATTGTCATTAAACGCTGCAACAATGAAATACATATGCAGCCAGGCCGTGATCTTTGGTACCACGATTTGCTGAAAACCGCCGCACATTTTTGTGAACCAGAACGGATGGACTCCGAGGATCTTTTATTTATTCTTTACACGTCCGGCTCAACCGGAAAACCCAAGGGGATTATTCACACAACCGGCGGGTATATGACGGGTGTGACCTTTACCACGAAGTATGTCTTTGATTTAAAATCAGAAGATGTATTCTGGTGCACGGCAGATGTCGGCTGGGTCACTGGGCACAGTTATATTACATACGGCCCTTTAGCCAACGGTGCTACAGTTGTGATTTATGAGGGATCGCCGGATTGGCCGCAAAGGGATCGTTTCTGGAGAATTATTGAAAAATATGGCGTGACGATTTTTTATACCGCTCCAACGGCGATTCGCGCCTTTATGAAATGGGGCACGCAATGGATGGAAGGGTGTGATCTTTCCAGTTTACGTTTATTGGGAAGTGTCGGTGAACCGATCAACCCCGAAGCGTGGATCTGGTATCACAAACATATTGGCCGGGAGAAATGCCCCATCGTTGATACCTGGTGGCAGACCGAAACCGGAAGCATTATGATTTCGCCCTTGCCGGGGATTACGGCCACCAAACCCGGATCCGCCACCAAGTCGCTGCCCGGTATTGATGCCAAAGTCTTAAATGAGGAAGGAAAGGAAATCAAAGTCGGCGGAGGAATTTTAGCGATTGCCAGTCCCTGGCCATCGATGCTGCGCGGGATTTGGGGTGACCCAGAGCGTTATCGGCAAACCTATTGGAGCCGCTGGGGCGGAAAGTATTATTTTCCGGGTGACGGAGCGAAGATCGATGAAGACGGTTATCTGTGGCTGTTAGGCCGCATTGACGATATTATGCTGGTCGCGGGCCATAATATTTCTACCATGGAAGTGGAGAGTGCCCTCGTTGATCATCCCAGTGTCGCAGAATCCGCGGTCGTTGGTATTTCCGATGAAATCAAGGGTCAGGCGATTGCCGCTTTTGTTATTTTAAAAGAAGGTCAAATGGCCGGCAAGGAAATGGAAGAAGCTTTAAAGCAACATGTGTCTAATAAGATTGGTGCTATCGCCCGTCCGCAAAAAATTTTATTTACCGTTGATCTTCCCAAAACCCGCAGCGGCAAAATTATGCGCCGGTTATTGCGCGATATTGCCGAAGGCCGCGCGCTGGGGGATGTGACAACACTCGCTGATACAACTGTGGTGGATAATTTGAAGAAGAAGTATGAAGAAGAAGGGGTGGGCGTCTAGGGAATTAAATTTATAGAATTTTGCTCAATGCCGCTCTGGTACAATGTAACAGGAAGTTCTCATCTTATATTCCCTCTCCAAAGGGAGAGGGGACCTTTGGGGAACAGAGCCTCGACTCCCGTCCTCAGAACCCCCGCGGAAAACCTTTTCCTAAACTGACCATTCGCGCCTTGAAAAGCCACGGTGGATCGGCTATATTTACTTACGGGCCTTTGTACAACTAAAGAAAAAAATTTGGATTTATCATTGAGGAGACAAAG
>CAYHTV010000142.1:0-3643 GCA_964359575.1 uncultured Planctomycetales bacterium | reverse complement strand
GAGGCAAGAATATTGACTACCTTAATGCTATTGGTTAAGAAAAAGTCAATAAAAGGCAAAAGTCAAAAATTTTTGACTTTTGCCTTTTTAATTTTAAATTTTAAATTAACTTCACCACTTTATTCAAACAGTCCTTAATTGTCAACACACATTCTTCGTATATTTCTGCGGGTTTCCCGATAGGATCGGGAATATCCAAATTAATCGCTGAATCCATTGGAAGACTGCTGAATTCACGCAATAGGTACACGCGTTTTTCTACCGCAGGGGCCCAATCCAAAACCTGCTGGCGGTGATTCTTTGTCATCACCAAAATCAAATCGGACTTTCTCAAAAGCACCGTGTTCAATGGCTGCGAAGTATGGAGAGACGCATCCATGCCTTCTTTCCTTAAAACATTAATCGTTTCTAAGCTCGCCGAAGAACGGATATAAACTCCTGTCCCGGCAGAAATAATTTCCACATCATCGCGATCCTTAAGCATTTTACGCAAAATATATTCCGCCATCACTGAGCGGCAGCTGTTGCCAGTGCAGACAAAAAGCACTGTTTTGCGCTGTGTCGTCTGATCCACATCACTCTGGCGAATCGCTCCCTCGCGCACCACAGTAGGCTTTCCTTTCGTGAAATCCACTACCGAGGAGCCTTGGCCGTAATGCGCTTCCCCGCTGTCAATCGCCGCGTTCACCAGACCGTTCAAATCCGTAAGCGCTTCCCTGCACGTTTTCGGCGCTGGGCTTCCTTCGAAATTCGCCGATGGCGCGGCGATGGTGCACTGGGCTTCCTGCAGCAATTTTAATGCAATCGCATGATCCGGCATCCGGATACCAATCGTTGTTTCCGCTCCCTCAAACGATGGGACGATGACCGTCAAAGGGCCAGGCCAATACTGATCAATCAATTTATACACCTTCGGGTCCGTCGTTGAAGTATAGTTGGCAATCAAACCTTTCTGGGGGATCATGATCGCAAACGGCTTCTGGGGCGAACGGCGCTTCACCTCGCGCAACCGCGCCATGGCCTTGGGATTATTAAAATCCGCGGCGATACCGTACACTGTCTCCGTTGGAAAAATGACCAGCCCGCCCTGCCGGATGATTTTCGCGCAATAAGCAATCTGATCAATTTCGGGAAATTGAGGATGAACTTTTAAGATTTCGGTTTGCAATTTTCAATATGATTACACAGATCACAGTCCATCACAATCTGTGTAAACGTTTTTTATGGGCCTTTGTACAACTAAAGAAAAAAATTTGGATTTATCATTGAGGAGACAAAGGCCAATATTGACTACCTCAATTCTTTTGGTTCTACAAAGGTCAATAAATCTGTGTAATCACTCTATTTTTTCAGAAAGAATCTTTTTGCGCTGGTCATCGCTGAATTTCGCAAGTTGGGAATGAATTTTCTTGTCGGATAAAGCCAAGATCCTTACCGCCAAAAGTCCGGCATTTTTCGCCCCTGGTTTACCGATGGCAACCGCCGCCACCGGCACGCCCGGTGGCATCTGCACCGTTGAGAGCAAAGAATCCATTCCGCTTAAAACCGACTCGATCGGGATCCCGATCACCGGCAGCGAGGAATGCGCCGCCACCACACCAGCCAGAGCCGCGGACCCGCCTGCCCCACAGATCACAACTTTGACCCCGCGCTCCCGCAGTTCTTCTGCGTACTTGGCCGTTTCTTTAGGCGTGCGGTGCGCTGACAATACGCGCATCTCATAACCCACGCCAAATTCTTTTAAAATTTTAGCAGCTTCCTTCATTGTTGGAAGATCAGATTTGCTTCCCATCATTATAGCGACTGATACTTTATTCATTACAAAACTCCCTTTTAAATTTGGGCCAAAACTTAAAAGATAAAAGGCAAAACTACAACTAAAAATTCAAAAGTCTTAAGTTTTACCTTGCAGTTTTAACTTTTTACTTTTTAAGTTTTACGTCTCTTACCGCCGTCCTGGGGCGGCGCTGAGATCGCGATTGATTTTTTGCAAGGCCTTCGCCCCAATGTCTCGACGAAAAAAACAGTGGTCAAATTTGATTTTTTCTACCGCTTCATAAGCGCGGATAATGGCCTTTTCAATGCCCTGCCCCAGGCTTGTGACACCCAAAACACGCCCCCCCGCCGTCACACATTTGTCACCCTGCCTTTTTGTCCCGGCATGAAAAATCATCGCTTGCGCTTCTTCAACTGTATTGAGTCCAGAAATCTCATACCCTGTTGAGTACTTTCCCGGATAACCACCGGAACTCATCACCACACAGACACAGCTGCGGCGGTCCCAGCGCAATTTTCCGTCGGTTAATTTTCCTTCACAGCTGGCCAACATCACATCCACCAGATCATCCTTGAGCCGCGGCAAAATAGCCTGCGCCTCTGGATCCCCGAATCGCACGTTATATTCTAAAACTTTTGGCCCATCGAGTGTCATCATCAATCCAGCGTATAAAACTCCTCTAAACGGATTCCCCTCCTTGGCCATGCCGCGGATCGTCGGCTCAATAATGCGGCCTTCGATTTTCTTCATCAGCTCACTATTGACCACCGGCGTGGGAGAATACGCGCCCATCCCGCCGGTGTTAGGACCGATGTCGTCATCAAAAATCCGTTTGTGGTCCTGCGAGGCCTCAAGGAGACAAAAGCGCTCTCCATCGCTAATGGCTAAGATGGAAACCTCCTCCCCCTCGAGACATTCTTCAATCACGATTTTATGGCCGGCCTCTTTAAAAATTTTATCGCCCATGATTTGCTCAACCGCCTCGCGGGCATCATTCAAAGCTGAGCAGACCACAACACCTTTGCCTGCCGCGAGGCCATCCGCTTTCACAACTAAAGGAAACTGCGCTTTATGGAGAAAATCCTGAGCCTGTTTCATGTCATCAAAAACTTTAAAAACCGCCGTCGGAATATTGCGCCGGTGCATAAATTCTTTGGCAAAGACCTTACTCCCTTCCAGACGCGCCGCTTCGCGCGATGGCCCAAAAATTCTCAACTTCGCTTTTTCAAAATCATTGACAATACCGGCCACCAGCGGAGACTCGGGACCAACGACGGTTAAATCAATCTTCTTTTCCTTGGCGAATTTCATGAGCGCCGCGGTATCGGTCGCCTCAATATTCACGCACTCGGCAATCTGCTCAATGCCTCCATTGCCTGGGGCACAGTAAATTTTTTCCACCCGCGGGCTTTGTTTAATTTTCCAGGCCAAAACATGCTCCCGTCCACCGGAACCGACAATAAAAATTTTCATGAAAGGACTCCTTGCAAATTCGAAATCTTATTGACCTTTGCTTAACTAAAAGCAGAAGGTAGTCAATATTCCTGCCTGATGAGCTCGTCTTATGACGAGCTCATCAGGCAGGTCGCTTTGTTCTCTTAAAATTATTGCTATACCGCGTTTCCTAAATTTTGTATTTATTAGAGGAACGCGGTATTGTACCGTGTTCTCCTGAATATCATTGAGGTAACACGGTACTAATGGTTGTACAAAGCTTAATAATATCGTCAGCCTAAGGCTGATCCGCCTCAGGCGGAAAACCCTAAACAAATTAAAAATTCTAAAATCGAATCATCAAAAATTTAAAATATTTCATGCACGTCCAAATTAATATGAATAATTTCGACGAGGAAAACTGTAAGAGAC
>CAYHTV010000141.1:0-3804 GCA_964359575.1 uncultured Planctomycetales bacterium | reverse complement strand
GATTCCCGCCTTCGCGGGAATGACAGACTCTATATTCAAACGCGAAAGTCCTAAAATAAAATTATTATTAGAAGAAACAAGTACTATCCCAATTTCATCTAGACGATTTTTGGGATAATTTAGGAGAATTGGGATGCAAAAACCTGGCGTCATTTGGAAAATCTATGGGCTTTATTTTACCTTTCTGACCGTGCGGCATTTGCTTGATCTGCTCACCCCGCAATCCCGTATTTACTTATTTTTTCACATCCTGATCGGTTTTAACCCGGCGCTTTTCCTGGTTTATTTAAGCAATATTATGGGTGCTCTGCTTGGGGCTATAGCCCTCTGGCCGTTGTACCTTTTTATTTTTCACCAAAAACGCCTGACACCACGCGTTTGGCAGATTTTATTTCTTTTAAAATTTCTGGGGGATGCGCTGGGGAACTATTATCAATGTCTCACCCTCAAATCATTCTATTGGACTGACCGAACCTTGGCGCTGCAAATATTCGCCGGTGATATTTTGACGGCTCTTCCTTCCTATATCGCCTGCTTCCTATATGCCTTCCGGCAAGATAAAATTTTTCGCGAATGAGGGATTTTTTATTCTTCCGTATTGGCAACCATGGCATGATGAAGGAATTTTTGCGAAAAATCGTCAAAGATCGCATAAATACAGGGAATGGCAATCAAAGTCAATGTGGTCGAAAAAGCCAGTCCCCAGATGATCGCCAAGGCCATGGGTTTCAAAAATGGATCCCCGCCGCCGATGCCATAAGCGACCGAAACCAGTCCGCCGATCGTCGTTGTGGAAGTCATGAGGATGGGACGCAGCCGGATTTTTCCGGCCTCGATGAGTGAATCGCGCAGTGCCATTCCCTGCCGGCGCAGGCTGTTGATAAAATCCACCAAGACAATCGAATCATTAACGACCACACCCGCCAATCCGACGATCCCAAGAAACGCAAAAAAACTGAGCGGCCGGCCGTGCAGAAAAAACGTATAAATGACACCCATGAATCCAAAAGGGATCGTGAGCATAATCAAAAAAGGCTGAATTAAAGATTGGAATTCCCGCGCCAAAATCACAAAAATAAAAAACACAACCAGCACGAAAGAAAAAAGGATATTGCGCAAAGTTTTCTGCTGTTCCTCAAATTCGCCTAAATACCGCAGCGAATACCCCGGTAAGCCCTTTGTGACCTGCGCAAAATTTTTCTGTAAGAGCTTATTGACACTCATGGATGTGGCCTGTTTATTGTCTACTTCGGCCGAGACTACAATCACCCGCTTGCCGTCTAAATGATTGATTTGAAAAGCCCCTTTATCCTCTTCAATCCGCGCCACTGCTAATAACGGCACCAGATTGCCCAGCTGATTGGCAATAGTAATCTTTTCAAAAACCTTAAGATCGCTGCGCTCTGTTTTAGGAAACCGCACCAGAACATCAATTTCTTTGTCGGCCTGCAAAGGCTTAATGGCAGTCGCGGCCCCACCCTTAATCACATCACGCACGGTTGAGGCAATTTGATCAATCGATAAATAGAAGGACCTCGCCTTTTCCTCATCGATCACAACACGCAGCTGCTTCTTTCCAAATTCATAATTGGTGGAAATATCCAACACGCCCGGAGTTCCTTTAAGAAAGGCCGTCAATTGATCTGCGATTCTTTGCAGGGTATCGTAATCGTCCCCCCGCACGGCCACAGAAACCGCTCGTCCCACCGGCGGGCCTTCTTTGGGCTTAAAAAAATATAATTTCTCAAAACCGGAAATCTCCTCCAGCCGCGGGCGCAGTTCGTCCATAATCTGCTCCGGCGTGCGCTTACGATTCTGCATCGGCGTTAAGAATACGGTCACCTGCCCCAGGTGCGTCCCTCTCTTGGCATTGGGATCGAATCCTCCCTCTTCTTCAATACTCCCTAAAAAGGTGCGGTAGGTATCACGTTCATCCCCAGGGATTTTTTCGACCAATTTTTCTACCGGAGCAATTAATTCTTCCATCTTTTCTAAAGGTGTCCCTTTGGGGGCCTCAGCGCGGATATAAAATTCCTCAATTCCCTCTCCCGTGAAAAGAATTATCTTCATGTGAAATACGGCTAATAAAATCGATCCGATGAACGCCACCATAAGCGCCAATACAAGTAAATAGCGGTGGTTAAGATTAAAGTTTAAAACGTTTGAATAAAAATTTACTAATTTTTTAAACCAGGGCTTATCCTTGCGGGTGGAAATATGGCCGGAGGCGTCTTTCTTTAATCTTTTCGTCCAATCGGCAATATGCGCCGGCAGGACAATGAACGATTCAAACAGCGAGGCCGCCAAAGCCGTAATGACCACAATCGGAATGGAGTGGATAAATTTGCCGATGATATCGGTCATAAACAATAAAGGAAAAAATGCCGCCCACGTTGTAATAATGCTGCCTAGAATCGGCGACATGACCTCACTGGCGCCTCTGATCGCCGCCTCTTTGGGTTTCATTCCCATTTCTATGTAACGGTAAATATTCTCGGAAGCGACAATCCCATCGTCCACCAGCATGCCCAAAACAATAATCAGCCCCAGCATGGTGATCAGATTAATCGTCAATCCGAAAAAAAGCATAAAAGCAAACGTCGCTAAAAGCGCAAACGGAATTCCCAAGGCCGTCGCGATGGCTGGAACCGGTTCCATAAAAATAAAAAGAATAAGCACAACCAAAATAAATCCCTGAATCCCATTGCTTTGCAAAACTCCCAGGCGGCGTTTGATGTAGTAAGAAAAATCATTAGCGATTTTAAGCTCCGCGCCCTGCGGCAAAGATGCCTTGAATTCTTCTGCCGTCTTTTTTACCTGATCCGTAACGTTAATGGCATCAGCCTGCTCCCGCTTGACGACAACCATAGCAACGGCCCGTTTTCCATTCACTTTTGCAATGCGCGTTTCATCTGCAAAGGTATCCACCACACGGGCGACATCCCTGACCTTTAGAAATTTTCCGGCGTCATTGGAACGGATGATCACCTCTTCCACTTCGTGCGGACTGGTAAATTCACCCATGGTACGGACATTGAACTCTAAATCCTTCGTGCGGATCTGCCCTCCAGGGAGAGTGATATTGCGCCGGCGCAAAGCTTCGCGGACTTCATCCATCGACACGTGATAGTCGGCTATTTTTTGCGGATCCAATTCGACCCAGAATTCGCGGTCCCGCCACCCGTAACGGCGCACGGCAGCGATACCTTCGATGTCCAAAATTTGATCTTCCAGAGATTCCGCCAGTTCCCGGAGTTCTCCTTCCGGCTGGGACCCGCTTAAAGAAATCTCCAAAATCGGAATATTTTCGGTCGTGATCTCGGTAACGAGCGGGTCATCCACTTCCTCGGGCAGATCCGTCACCCGATCCACCGCCCTGCGAATATCATCGACGACTTTCTTTTTATCTTTTTCATCCGGATTAATGGTCAGGCTGATGAGCGAAAGCCCTTCTTCGGAGGTGGAATTGATTTCCTTCATACCGCTCACCGCCTTCAACTCTTTTTCAATGGGAATAGTGATGAGTTTTTCGACATCTTCGGCCGGGGCGCTGGGGTAAATGGTTTGGATGGTGACTTGATCAAAGGAGACATGGGGAAAGGCATCGCGCCGCAGATTGAACATGGCAAAAATTCCAGCGACGATAACAAAAATCGAGATCAAGTTCACAAAGAGAGAATTTTTTACGGAAAATTCGGCGAATTTCATAGTATGAATCATAAGGTCACAAAATCACACGTCACATGTTGTTGTTATGGGCCTTTGTACAACTAAAGAAAAAAATTTGAATTTATCATTGAGGAG
>CAYHTV010000140.1:0-3849 GCA_964359575.1 uncultured Planctomycetales bacterium | reverse complement strand
GCCTTGCGGCTCCTCGTAATGACACAGATAATAAAAACTCGCACATGACGTTAAATCACAATGTGACCTTGTGACTGTTGTAAGGAGGATAACGATATGGCACGAGCAATTGGAATTGATTTAGGTACATCAAATTCGGCAGCGGCCGTGATGGAAGGCGGCCGGGCTGTGATTATTCCTTCGGCCGAAGGAGCCGGAGTAGCATCGGGAAAGGCCTTCCCATCATTTGTCGCCTTTACGAAAGATGGCCAACGGTTAGTGGGCGAGCCGGCCCGTCGGCAAGCGCCGATCAATTCGGAAGGGACCATTTACGCTGCCAAGCGTAAAATGGGAACGAGCCACAGATTCAAAGTTTTTGATAAAGATTTTACTCCCCAGCAGGTCAGCTCCTTTATTCTGCAAAAAATCAAAGCGGATGCTGAGAAATATTTAGGCGAACCCGTCGAAGAAGCCGTGATTACGGTCCCCGCGTATTTCAATGATAATCAGCGGCAAGCCACCAAAGACGCCGGTGAAATCGCCGGCCTCAAAGTTTTGCGCATCATCAATGAGCCGACGGCGGCCTGCCTGGCTTACGGTTTGGATAAGGCCGGCAAGGAACAGAAAATTATGGTTTTCGATTTAGGCGGCGGGACTCTCGATGTGACAATTTTGGAAATGGGCTGGGATAGCACGCACAAGGCTGGAACCTTCGAAGTGTTAGCCACGAGCGGTGATAATCAACTCGGCGGCACGGACATGGACAATGTCCTCATTGATTATATTATCAGTGAATTTAAAAAAGATTCGGGTATTGATCTGAAAAATGACAAAATGGCCTTTCAGCGATTACGCGAAGCCGCGGAAAAGGCCAAAGTCGAGCTCTCCAGTACTGTTTCAACGGATATCAATCTTCCTTTTATTACTGCGGATGCGACTGGGCCTAAGCACATGACCTTAAACATTACCCGCGCGAAGCTCGAATCGCTTATCGCGCCGATTGTGGATCGCTGCCGGGGGCCGTTGGTGCAGGCGATCAAAGACGCTAGCGCTAAACTCAGCGAGGAAGTTAAAGTGGATAAGGTGATCTTAGTTGGCGGCCCAACCCGTATGCCCATCGTTCAACAATTTGTGGAAAAAGAAGTCGGACAGAAGATTGAAGGAGGGATCGACCCTATGGAGTGCGTGGCTCTCGGCGCTGCCATTCAGGCCGGGATTATCAAAGGAGAAGCCAAAGAAGTTTTGCTTCTGGATGTCACTCCTCTGTCGTTAGGGATTGAAACACTGGGCAGCGTTTTTACGAAATTGATTGAGCGCAATACCACTATTCCGACAAAAAAGAGTCAAATTTTTTCAACGGCCGAGGATAATCAGCCCGCGGTGACCATCCGTGTCCTGCAGGGAGAACGGCAGATGGCCAATGATAATGCGGAATTGGGCCGGTTTGATTTGGTGGGAATTCCTCCAGCGCCGCGCGGCATTCCGCAAGTGGAGGTTACCTTTGATATCGATACGAACGGTATCGTCCATGTTTCCGCGAAGGATAAAGGAACAGGCAAGGAACAATCTATCCGCATTACGGCCCCCACAAAATTGTCTGAGGCAGAAATCGACAAGATGGTCAAGGAAGCCGAGAAGTACGCCGAAGAGGATAAAAAACGTAAAGAGGAAGTCGAACTGGCTAATCAGGCCAACAGCCTTGTTTATGCAACGGAAAAATCCGTCAAAGATTACGGCGATAAAATTTCTTCGTCGGACAAATCCAGCATCGAGACTGAACTGAACAACCTTAAAGAGGCAATCAAATCCAAAGATAAAGAAAAGATTAAACATGGAATGGAGTCGCTGCAGAAAGTCAGCCACAAGCTTGCCGAGGAAGTTTATAAAGCGACCGCCTCCCAGCAGGCAGCCGGGGCGGGAGCGAGTACTGGTGCCGGCCCTGAAGCAGCCAGCGGATCAGACGACGGACAACCGCGGCAAGGTGGCAGCTCCAGCGGCAAAGATGATGTCATTGATGCTGATTTCAAGGCGGAGGATGAGAAGAAATAAATACAGATTACACGGATGATATCTGTGTAATCTTTAACGTCGTGTGCGAGTTTCGTGTCATTGCGAGCCTGCTTTTTAGGCGAAGCAATCTTTTAAACGATGCAAAGATTGCTTCGTCGCAAAAAACGCTCCTCGCAATGACACATAAAAAAACTCGCACACGGCGTTAATCTGTAAGTTTTTATCGGTGTAATCATTTTTAATTATGAAAAAAGACTATTACGACATCCTGGGTGTTTCCAAAACTGCTGCGCTTCCCGAAATCAAAAAGGCGTATCGTTCTTTGGCTTTGTCACATCATCCGGACCGGGTTTCCGAAGACAAGAAGAAAGAGGCTGAGGAAAAATTCAAAGAAATTTCCGAAGCTTACGGTGTTTTATCCGATCCGCAGAAGCGCCAAATGTACGACCAATACGGCCATGCGGGAATCGACCAGCGTTATACCGCGGAGGATATTTTTAAAGGGGCTGATTTTAGCAATTTTGAGGATATTGGGCTGGGGGATATTTTAAGCCGCGTTTTTGGCGATTCAGGATTTGATTTTTTTGGAGGCTCTTCCAGTGGGCGCAGCCATCGCCAACGCGGTCAGGACATTAAATATGAAGTGGATATCACGCTGGAAGAAGCTTATCACGGCGCTAAGCATAAAATTAAAGTGCCGCGCCATGATGAGTGCGGGCATTGCCAGGGCAGCGGGGCCAAGCCAGGGAGCTCATTGAAGACTTGTCCGACGTGCCGCGGCCA
This sequence comes from uncultured Planctomycetales bacterium, assembly GCA_964359575.1. Classification (GTDB taxonomy): domain Bacteria; phylum Omnitrophota; class Gorgyraeia; order Zapsychrales; family GWA2-47-8; genus 2-02-FULL-48-11. Next base: position 1,077 of record CAYHTV010000140.1, on the reverse strand, counting down.
GGGACAAGTGGTGATGGCGAGCGGATTTTTTAGAATGGCGCAGACGTGCTCGGCGTGCGCCGGCCAGGGGAAAATCATTACGGAACATTGTCCCAAATGCCAGGGACGGGGAGTCATCCGGGTGACACGTAGTATCGATGTGACGATTCCGGCAGGGGTTGATAGTGATTCCCGATTGCGGGTTAAAGGCGAGGGCGAGTATGGCCCATCCGGGCGAGGAGATTTGTATATTTATATCAATGTGAAACCGCATTCGGTCTTTCACCGCGATGGCAGTGATCTGCAAATGGAATTACCGCTGAGTTTTGTTAAAGCAGCGTTGGGGGCAGAAGTGTCAGTGCCGACGATTGATGGATCCGTAATGATGAAAATTCCGGCGGGTACTCAAAGCGGAAAAATATTTCGGCTTAAAGAAAAAGGCATGCCGGACTTGCATAACGCGAGGCATGGCGATCAATATGTGCGGGTGATGCTGCATGTCCCGACCCACTTGACTGCTGAGCAGCGGCACTTACTCGAGGAATATGTCAAAACCAGCGGCGAAGATGTTCAAGGTGAAGAATCTTTTCAGGAAAAGATAAAGAAGGTATTTAAATGAGTCACAAGGTCACAAGGTCACAAGGTCACAAGGTCACAAGGTCACACGGTCACAAGGTCACAAAGTCACACGTCCCGACAAGTTTTTAAAATTCCATGTGACCATGTGACCTTATGAGGAGGTTCCAATATGCCCACGTATCAATATGAATGCGCAGAATGCGGACATGATTTTGAGGCCCTGCAGTCGATGACTGACGCAAAATTAAAAAAATGCCCGCATTGCGGTAAAAAAAAGCTGCAGCGGTTGATCGGAGCCGGAGCCGGTTTAATTTTTAAAGGCAGCGGTTTTTACGAAACCGATTATAAGAGGAAAAATTCTCCTTCATCCTCTAGCGAATCCAAAAGCACACCTAAAGAAAAGCCTGCCGCAAGCGGTTCTCACGGCTGTTCTTCAAACTGTGCCTGTTCCCATTAATACACGTATCTTATGGGCCTTTGTACAACTAAAGAAAAAAATTTGAATTTATCATTGAGGAG
>CAYHTV010000139.1:0-3874 GCA_964359575.1 uncultured Planctomycetales bacterium | reverse complement strand
TTGCCCGTGGTCATGCCACGGGCAAGTGGCGACCCGAAGGGTCGTCCCTTGACGATCATGAAAATTTTAGCCATCGAGACATCGACCAAAAATTTCAGCCTGGCTGTTTCTGACGGTACAAAGATTCTCAGACATCGGAATATCAAGTTGAATCGTGTCCTTTCCTCATCAATTATTCCGGCCATCGATCATATTTTAGAAAAATCGCACGTGTCAATGCCGCGGCTCGCTGGTTTTGCCGTTGGACTTGGGCCGGGGTCATTTACCAGCCTCAGGGTCGGTCTAGCGACGGTCAAGGCCTTAGCCTTTGCCGGCTCAAAACCTGTCGTTGGGATTTCCAGCCTTGATGCAATTGCCCAGGGATTGCCGCAAAGCACAATAGAGAATATCTGTGTCATCTGTGACGCGCGGCGGAATTTGGTTTACGCGGCATTTTACCGCAAAAAAAGACAGCGGTTGGTTCGTAAAGGAAAATATTTACTTACGGGAATCCGTGATGTCCTTAAATACATCACGACACCTACATTGCTTGCGGGGAATGCGGTTGGGTTATTCCATTCAGAAATTGTTACCCATAAAGGCAGCACAATCGTTCTCACCGAGAAAAAGTTTTGGTATCCAAAGGCCGCGCATATATTGCAATTAGCCTATCCTAAGTTTCTCAAAAAAGAGTATAATGACATCGATGTGTTAGTCCCGGTTTACCTCTATCCAAAGGACTGCCAGGTCGTTCGATGAATGCTAAAATCCATACAACCCGCAGGGATTTTTATCCTCTCACCTGGGCTGAAATCGATTTACCGGCCGTTAAAAATAATTTTTTAAATGTTAGGCGGCTTGTCCTTAAGACGCACCGCGCCCGTGGGCCGGCATTAGCTGGTATCTTAGCGGTGGTCAAAGCGGATGCTTATGGGCATGGGATGCTGCCGGCAGCGAAACTTCTTAAGCGATGCAAAGTAGAATTTTTTGGCGTGTCGGATGTCCAGGAAGGAATTCTGCTTCGCCGTCACGGAATCAAAACGCCCATTCTATTATTTGAAAGTACTTTACCCGTGCTGGCCAAGTCCATCGTCGATTTTAATCTGACCCCCACTGTCTGCACATATGAATTCGCGAGATGTTTGAATGACTATGCCCGTCTGAGAAAGAAGAAGATAGATATTCATGTCAAAGTCGACACCGGGATGGGCCGGCTGGGGGTTTGGCATCAAGAGGCGCTGGCGTTTATCGAGGGATTATTAAATTTTTCCTGTCTTTCACTCAAAGGGATTTACACGCATTTTCCATCAGCGGATACGGACCGGCGTTTTACCAAAATTCAGATCCAGCAGTTGAGTGCTTTGATTGCGGCGTTAGACCGGCGAGGCTTAGTGATTCCGTATGTTCATGCCGCCAACAGTATGGGGCTGGCCGTGTATCCGTCCAAGATTTTGAATTTAGCGCGGGCCGGTCTTATGCTTTACGGTTTATATCCTTCTCAAAAAATTAGAAAAAAAATCAGGCTGCAGCCTACCATGACCGTCAAATCACGGATTATTTTTTTGAAGAAAATTCCCCGCGGCCGCAGTATCAGTTATGGCCGCACCTTCATCGCCAAGAAAAGCATGACGGTGGCCACTCTGCCCATGGGTTACAACGACGGTTATTGGCGTTGTTTTTCGAACAAGGCCGCGGTGCTCGTGGGTGGTAAACGCTGCCGGGTTTTAGGCCGGGTCACCATGGATCAAACTATGATTGATGTGACCCAGGTTAAATCGCCTAAACTGGGTGATGAGGCGGTCATTCTGGGACGGCAAGGAAAAAACGAAATCTCAGCAGATGAATTGGCCCGTTTAGCGAACACTATAAACTATGAGGTGGTTTGCGGTCTAGGAAATCGTTTAGTAAAAGTTTATATACCTCAAAAATAGGAGAGGGAACTTATGCGAAATTCTTACTTCTTGCAGAGCAGTTTGCTGAAGCTGGTTAGCTTTCTCATTATCATTTTTGTCCTGCTTATGGAAATTTATTTGAATATGAATCCTTCTCTTCAAAACGGCTGGTGGAGGTTCTTAAGCGTTTATTGCGAAAGAATCTATTTTGGCCTCAAGGTTTTTGCGCCGATGACTATTTTGGTGATCGTGGTAGAAGATTTAGGAAAAATTTTACGAATGGTTAGGCATAAAGAAGACCACTCCATCGCAGAGGTTATTGACGCCTTTAATAAGATGATCATCCAATCTCTTATGCTGGCGATAACGCCACTTGTTTTATGGGGTTTGGGTTTTGATAATCCGCAGGCGAATTGGCACTATATCCTCTTTATGATTATTGCCGTTGGGATATTTTACTTTAAGCCCATTGGCCGGATCACTTTTCTTTTGGTTTCGTTGTATATTATTTTGTTTAATCGCTATAGTTGGTTTAATGGAGTCTTATACTTCAGCGAGTCGGATATGGTGATTCTACTTGTCCTGATTGTGTTGAATGCCTATCTTTTCAGCCCCTCTGTCTCCCGGTTGTTTAAGAATTTAAATTAACGTCGCCTACTGAGATAGTGTCGGAAAACCCTCCCGGTGTCATTGCGAGGAGCGTAGCGACGAAGCAATCCAGGAAAGATTGCTTCGCAAAAAGCGCTCGCAATGACACTGAAAGGATGTTTTCCGACACTATCACTGAGTGATTAAAATTTTGTCTTGATGAGATAAAGTGCGAGGCTGGTGACGATAGCCGGCGTGAGCCAAGCCGATAGGATGGGAGAGAAGAGCCCGCCCTTGCCCAAGGCCAGCCCGACGGCATTCAATACATAATACGCAAATCCGATTGTGATAGCGATTCCCAGCGAAGTGAAGGTGACGGCCTTGCGCCGGCCGGTCATGAGGGCAAAGGGAAGCCCCACCAGAATGACCGTGAAATTCGCGATTGGGAAGGCAATTTTTTGATGCAGATCTACCTTAAAATTATTGAGGGCCTTGGTCGCCCCGCTGTGCGAAAATTTTCGTATGTATTCCTGCAGCTGCTTGATATTCATCGAGGCCACATCAATCCGCTGCCGTAAGAAATCCTGAGGAGTTTCTTTGATGTCCATTAATTTTTCTTCATAGATTTTTACCTTTAACGGTGACTGAAAGTCCGTGCTATTGAATTCCGAGATCTGGCATTTGTAAAATTTCCATATAATACTCGTCCACCCCCCCTTAAGCGCTACGATTTTTTCCTTAATGTTTTGGTCATTATCATGACTGATAATGGTTATCCCCTCGAGTTCATAGTTATTGGGATCAAAAGAATCGATAAAAAACAAGCGGTTTTTTAACCCATAGAAAGTGAGGTTTTTGATTTTGGCTTTATTTTTTTGTCTGGTGTTGAGGTTGGCCATATTATCGGCCTTGATTTGATTTGAAATCGCAGAGGCTTGGGGAACGATCCGCTCATTCACCCAAAAAACAACCGCCGAGAGCATGAGGCTAAAACAAATGGCCGGCCGGCCGATTTTCCAGAAATTTAAGCCGCTGGTGCGCAGCACGATGATTTCGTTATGATAATTCAGGCGGCTGTAGGTAAAGAGGGTCGCGATCAGGCAGGCGATGGGAGATGTCTGAACGAGGATTATCGGAAAAAAAGACGAATAGTATTGCAATAAAATTTCATAAGGGACTTTGCGCTCAATCAGATCCTGTAAATTGCTGGCGATATCAATCAGGATATAGAGAAAAGAAAAAGTGAGGATGTTCGAAATAAATATTTTAACGATCGAATTTAAAATGTAGCGGTCGAGGATGCGCATAATAACTTAAAAATGAGTACTCAAAAGGTAAAATGGAATTTTGATTTTACGGAAGCTAAGGCCACGGGCTTGCCCGTGGCCTTAGCTGCAGTACTTGCCCGTGGTTTC
>CAYHTV010000138.1:0-3990 GCA_964359575.1 uncultured Planctomycetales bacterium | reverse complement strand
GTCGGCACAGTAATGGCTTCCTCTAAAATTTTAGGAAAGCCATACAGCAAAGAAGTTACGACGCACTTACTTTTCTAAAAATTATTAGAGGAAGTAAGTGCTGTACTGATTTCCTCTAAAATATTTAAGGGAAAATCAGTACGAAGTGAGGAGTTTTCTTGCATGTGAAAAGGTAGAAAAGTTATGACAAAAGTTTTAGTGCCAGAATTAGGGGATGGGATTACGAAAGTGACAGTTGCCTTTTGGCATGTCAGGGTGGGGGATCAAGTGTTGATTGATGATGACATTGTGGAACTGGTCACTGACAAAGCGACATTTAATGTGCCTGCCCATTGCCCGGGTGTAATTAAGGAGATTTTGATCAAAGAGGGCCAAGAAACTCGAATTGGAGAAGTGCTCGCAGTCATTGATCCAAAGTAGCTGTCATCCATGTCGAATGAACCTAAAGAACATAGACGCCGTATTCTTCTTATGTACATCACGAAAGTCTCGGGCCATCGGCAAGCGACTTTAGCGATTCAGCGATCGTTGCGGTCCCTTGATCCGCACATTGAGGTCCCGTGTATCAATGGGTTTGGCTATACTTACCCGCTTTTGGAAAAGGTCGTTAATCGTGCTTACATGGGAATGATCCGTAGAACGCCTAAGGTCTGGGACTACCTCTATGACAATCCCGAGATTGTTAAGCAATCAGAATCTCTTAAAAAATTTCTTCACAAAACTAGCCATAAAAAATTATTCAAACTGTTTGAGCGCTATCAACCTGATACGGTTGTCTGCACGCAGGCTTTTCCTTGCGGAATGGTCGCAGATTATAAACTCGCTCATAATTTGGATATCACCCTAATTGGTGTTTTGACTGATTTTGCGCCGCACTCTTATTGGCTCAATGAGGGCGTGGATTATTATGTCGTCCCTTCTCAAGACACCAAAGATAGATTTGTGATGAAAGGAGTTCCCCCAGATAAAATTAAGGTTTATGGAATTCCTATCAAGACAAAATTCGCGAATCAGTTGGATAAGCGGCCTATCGCACAAAAGCTAGGGTTGGATATTCATACTCCGACGGTTTTGATTATGGGTGGAGGGCAGGGCTTAGGCCCGATCCGCGAGATTGTCGAATCGCTGATGAAGTTAAATTTCAGCTTGCAGATGATCGGTATTGCCGGCATAAACAAAAAACTAATCGAATGGCTCAAATCGATTAAGCCGGCTGCTAATAAAAAATTTATTTTTTATGAATATGCCAAAAATGTCGATGAATTGATGGAGATTTCCACTTTGATTATCACCAAACCAGGAGGCATGACAACTTCCGAATCGTTAGCCAAAGGACTGCCCATGGTAATTATCAATCCTATTCCGGGCCAAGAGATGCGCAACACGGATTTTTTATTGAAAAACGGCATCGCCATTCGGATTGACAAAACCAATAGCCTTGGGGAAGAAATTGAATTATTGCTGAAATCCCCAGAGCGTTTAGCCGCTATGCGCAAGGCTGCTTATGAGCACGGTAAGCCTTATGCGGCGCTTAATATCGCAAAGTTAATTCTGCAGCAGCCGAATGGCGATGAGGTTTAGTGCCATAATCCATGTTTAAATTTTATCTTTATAAAATTGGCCAATATATCGTCAATTTGCTGCCGTTATCTTTATCTTACCGTTTTGCTATGTTTGTATCGGATTTGCAGTGCACCTTTTCTTTTCGCGACCACCGCGCCGTACGCAATAACCTCAGAACGATTCTTAATACGGATAAAAATTTGGAGCCGTTAGTGCGGGAAGTTTTCCGCAATTTCGGAAAATATTTGGTTGATTTTTTCCGTATGGATAAAAATATGAATATGCAATTTATTCAAGAGAACGTTAAAGTTGAAAATTTGGATTATATCAAAAAGGCTTTGGAGAGAGGGAAAGGGGCCATCATCATCACCGCCCATATCGGGAACTGGGAATTAGGCGCGGTTGCTGTGAGCGTGCTCGGCTATCCTTTGATGGCGGTTGCCTTGCCGCATAAAGAAAGGCCGGTCAATGACCTTTTTAATCATCAGCGCGAAGTCAAAGGGATAACGGTCGTCCCTTCCAATGTGGCAGTGCGCAAATGCATTGATACTTTAAGGAATAATAAGCTTGTCGCGCTGGTCGCTGACCGGGATTTTACTTTGCATGGGGAGGTATTGGATTTCTTAGGACGAAAGGCTTTTATCCCCAAAGGAGCCGCGCTTTTTTCGATCAAAACCGGTGCGCCCATTGTTCCGTGTTTTATGACCCGCAATCCCGATGATACCTTTGTCCTTTCCTTAGAACAGCCCATTGTTCCGCCGCTTGAAATCAAGGAGACGATTGCGCAAGACGCTCTCATTAAAGTTATGCGGCAGTACACCGATGTGATTGAAAATAAAATCCGCCAGTTTCCAACCCAATGGCTTATGTTCCGGGAGTTTTGGGCTGCATGAAAATTTGTATAATCATTCCTATTTATAATGAAGCAGGGACTATTGGGCAAATCGTGCAAGCGATCCGTGCCAAGGGAATGGATGTGCTTGTTATTGATGATGGCTCTTCAGATGGCGGAGGCGCGATGGCCCGAACCCATGGGGCAGCGCTTATGACGCACACAGAGCGAAAGGGCAAGGGCGCGTCTTTGCAGGACGGCTTTGATTATATCGTAAAGCATAATTATGACGGCGTTATCGCGATGGATGGCGATGGCCAGCACGCCGTGGAAGACCTGGAGAATTTTTTGAATAAAGCGCAGCAGTTTCCGGAAGATATTGTGACCGGAAACCGGATGGACAGCTGTGCCAACATGCCCTGGTTAAGATATAACACCAATCGCGTTATGTCTTGGCTGATCTCGCTGATTTGCAAACAGAACATTCCTGACACCCAATGCGGCTTCCGGTATATCAGCCGTAAAATCCTTCAAGAAGTCCAGCTCACCTGCAAGGATTTTGAGATTGAAACTGAGGTGCTGATTCAAGCAAGCCGTAAAGGCTTTTATGTTCACTCCGCCCCTATTAAAACAATTTATCGCGATGAAAAAAGCAAGATTAATCCTTTACGAGATACTCTTCGCTTTTTTGTTTATATCAGCAGAGAACTGTTTCGTCCGTAAGAACCCTATGATAAATTTAAAGCACTTGTATTTTAAGGATGAGAAAATTTTTGTCTGGGCGTTTATGCTTTCCATGGCGGTGCATCTTATGGCGGCAGCGGGACTGTCGTATTCCAATCTGCGTTTGGCCCCGCGGCCTTTAAAACGATTGGAGGTAAAGTACCGCGTTGTTCAACGATCAAGTGCGGTTCAACCGACGGCCCCTCAGGCAAAGAACATGGATGTCCAAAAGGTTAAAAAAACTTCCCCTCATCCACCGGTGAGGCAACCCTTGCCAGATTCGCTCATTAAAGAAGCGAAAATAAAGAGCCAATTTGAAGGAGTTACGAAAGCGTTCAATAAAGGGATCGCGCAGGCCTTGCCATCTTCGGCGAAGCGCAACATTTCAGTACCAATTTTTGAATCTGAGAAAATCAGTAATCCGCGGTACTTGAGTTTTTATAGCGGAATTCGCGAGAAGATTCGCCAGCGCGCGCATCTCTACGAAAATAATCTCGAACTCATGAATAATTCTGAATTTCAAGAAGGAGAGGTATACTTAACTTTTGTGCTAATGTCTGATGGTTCTTTAAAACGAATCCAGCTTATTGAAGACAAGACTTCGGCCAATGCCTATCTGCGGCGCATTGGTCTTAGCATCATTAAAGAATCAAGTCCTTTTTCTGAATTTCCTCAAGATTTAAATTATCCAGAATTATCTTTTAATATGGTCATTTCCTTTGAGAAAAAGCAATGATATCGTAATTTTGATGCAGCCTGCTGGATTGACAATGGAAAACTTCAGTGTTATTCTAAACACACTATTTTTTGCACGGACTGTCTTATTGACCTTTGTAGAACCAAAAGAATTGAGGTAGTCAATATTGGCCTTT
>CAYHTV010000137.1:0-3997 GCA_964359575.1 uncultured Planctomycetales bacterium | reverse complement strand
GCTACGCTCCTCGCAATGACACCGGGAGGGTTTTCCGACACTATCTTCCTCTAAAATATTTAAGGGAAAATCAGTACGAACGAAGTGAGGAGTTTTCTTGTGAAAAAAAATCCTGTCAAAATTGTTTTTCTTGATCGGGATGGAGTGATTAACGAATTCCCGGGCAACGGGAATTATGTCACCAAGGTCAAAGATTTTCGTTTTGTCCCGGGGGCGCTCGATGCTTTACGGGCTTTAACCCAGGCGGGGTTCACGATATTTGTTGTGTCCAACCAAGCCGGTGTCGGGAAGGGCGTTTACTCCAAAGATAAGCTCAATCGGATCACCAGGCGCATGATGGATGCGGTTAAGAAAGCCGGCGGAAAAATTAAAAAGGCCTTTTATTGCACGCACCGCACCGATCACGGCTGTGACTGCCGTAAGCCGCAGATCGGTTCGCTGGTGCGCGCGATGAAGACAGTGAATAAATCCCAGCGGTATTTGCAGCATGCTTTTTTTGTGGGTGATACCAAAGTTGATATTCAGGCCGGCCATAACGCCGGGTGCAAAACCATTTTTGTCCTTTCCGGAAGGGATCAGCGCCGCGACATCCGAAAATGGAATGTGCGTCCTGACTACATTGTCAAAAATCTTTTGGCAGCCACCGAAATCATCCATCATGAAAATTCTCATCATTCACGCCTCCGCCGGCGCCGGACATCAAAAAGCCGCTGAGGCCCTCTTTCAGAGAATCGCAAAGATAGCTGATTTTCAAGCCGTCTTGGCGGATTCACTGGATTATACGAGCCGATTTTATAAATATCTTTACCAAAAGACTTACGCGCTCCTCATTGCCAAGTTTCCTTGGGCGTGGGGAATGTTTTTTCGATTGGTCGATATTCCGCTCTTGCTGCCGGCCGTACGCTTGGCCCGCCGGCTGCAGAATTCCCTCAATGCCCAGGCGCTCCAGCAATTTTTAAAGAAAGAGCAATTCGATTATATTATCTCCACGCATTTTTTTCCGACGGAAGTGGCGGCGTATTTAAAGCGCACGGCCGCTATTAAGTCAAAAATTATTACCGTGGTCACGGATTTTGATGTGCACAGCATCTGGCTGGCGGAGGGGGTGGACCGGTATGCGGTGGCCAGCGCTTGGACGCAAAAGAAAATTCAATCTTTAGGGATCGCCCCGGAAAAAATTGCCGTGACCGGTATCCCCACGGCTGAGAAATTTTCTCTGGCGCGCGATAAAAATGCCATGCGGCGAAAGTTAGGATTGCGGGAGAATATTTTTACCGTGCTGGTGGCTACGGGATCCTTTGGGATTGGCCCCATTGAGAAAATCGTCCAGGCCATCCGGCACATTCAGGTCATTGTGGTCTGTGGGCATAATAAGAACCTCTTCGCGCGATTGAGCCAGACACAAAAAGATTTGGTGAAAGTTTTTGGTTTGGTGAACAATATGGATGAATTGATGGCGGCCAGCGACGTCATGGTCACCAAACCCGGCGGATTATCGATCTGCGAGGCGTTGGCCAGCCATCTGCCGCTGATTTTTTTTAATGCCATCCCGGGGCAGGAAACTAATAATATCCGCGTCTTAAAAGAGCATGGTGTGGGCATCAGCGGCTGTACCATCGATCGAATTGTCCAAAACTTGCACGAATTTCACTTCTCAAAAGAGAAATATGCTGCCGCAGTAAAACACGTCATGGCCCTGGCCCGGCCTAATGCGCTGAAAGATATTGTTTCTTTAATAAAGTAAAACATTGCTGTTTAAATTAACGTCATGTGCGAGTTTTTATTATCTGTGTCATTACGAGGAGCCGCAAGGCGACGAAGTAATCTTTTTTCTATTAAAGATTGCTTCGCTTCGCTCGCAATGACACGAAACTTGCACACGGCGTATAATAAAGTAAAACATTGCTGTTTAAATTAGCATTTTGTCATTCCCGCGTCCGCCATAGGCTGATCAGCCTATGGCGGATCAGCCTATGGCTGAAAGGCGGGAATCCATCCCTCGCATCGAAGAGAAGCCTAATGGATTCCCGACAAGGGCATTCGGGAATGACAAACGCGTAAGTCCTAACCTTTTAAGTTTTTGAGTTATGCCTTATTCATTCGCTCACATCGTTGTTGGTCTTCCGGTCGCCGGCCCGTTTGATTATGCCGTACCGGTGCCGCTGCAGGAGAAAATTGCGTTAGGCCAGCGGGTGCGCGTGCCTTTTCATGGGAGTGAGCGTTTAGGGTTTGTGGTCGGCCTGGCCCAGCAGAGTGGGTTTGAAAAAATAAAGCCGATTCATTCTCTTTTGGATAATCAACCCAGTTTGAGCGGACCGATCTTACAACTGACACAGCACATGAGCGAATATTACGGCTGCTCGTGGGGTGAGGCTATTGAGACAAGCCTGCCGAACGCGCTGCGTAAGCCAAAAATTGTGGAATATTCTTCACCGTGTGCCGCAAAGCCCACCGCAGATACCAGACAAGAGACAATTTTTTTTCACGATCCTGGCGGCCGGGAACGATGGCCGTATTTTCAAGAAAAAATCCGCGAGGTGAGTGAGCGCGGGAAAGGGGCGATGATCCTTGTCCCGGAAATCTCTATGATTGATGCAGCACTGGCAGAGCTGCGGAAAGTTGTGCAGACGCCTGTTGTTATTTTGGATAAAAAAATCAATCCCAAAAAAGAACTCGAACAATGGCAAAGGATAAAAGAAGGAAAAATCACGTTTGTCATCGGAACGCGTTCCGCGGTTTTTGCTCCGGTGTGCAATTTAGGGTTGATTATTGTTTTTGAAGAAGAAAATCCGGCCTATAAGCAGGAGCAGTCGCCCTTTTATCACGCGCGGGATATCGTGCGGATGCGCTCAGGAATTGAAAAGTGTTCAGTCCTTTTTATCAGCGCCGTTTTTTCCGTGGAGATTTGGCGCGAGGCCAAGGACAGCACCATAAATAAAATTTTTCACATGCCTAAAAATTTGAGCGGCATGCAGTTGATCGATTTGTCGAATTATAATCCTGCCAAATCGTCCGTTGTCTCATTCCCTTTGCGCAATATTATGGAAAAATCTGTCGCGCAGAAAGAGCGGGTCCTTTTATTTCTCAACCGCAAAGGATTCAGCACCGTCACGCGCTGCAGCCAATGCGGCCGGGCGCTGGTGTGCCCGCGCTGTAATGTGAATCTGACATATCTGTATTCTAAGAAGAAAATGGTTTGCCGCATGTGCCGCTATACAACTGAGGTGCCCAAAATTTGTCCGCAGTGCAAAAGTTCTTATTTGCGCTCTCTTGGGACGGGGATAGAAAAGTTGGAGAGCGAAATCGCCCGGATTTTTCCGACGGTACGGGTGGCGCGGTTTGACAAAGAAAGCGCGGCTTTGCCTAAGGGAGTAGATATATTGATTGCGACACAGGCCGTGCTTAAGGTTCTTGATGGATTTAAGGCCGATGTGATTGCGATTCTTGAATTCGACGCGCAATTGAACCGCGTGGATTTTCGATCATCCGAAAAGGCCTTTGCCTCATTGATTGCTTTGCGTTGTGCGGCTAAAAAGAAGTTAGTGGTGCAAACGCATCAAACCAATAATTATATTATCCAAGCGGCTGCCAGCATGAATTTTGATTATTTTTATGAGGAAGAAATGAAATTGCGGGAAGAGTTGCAGCTGCCGCCGTTTAAACATTTGATCGCTATCGGCCTGCGCGGGCGAGAAGAAGACGCGGTTTTTGCCGAAGCGCAAAGGCTTTATGAAAAGCTGGGGAAAGACAGTCCGCTTTATGAGGTTTCTGACCCGCAGCCGGATCTCCTGGCAAAATTGCGCGATCAGTACCGTTTTACTATAATGGTAAAGACCGCGTCCGTGGTAGAAATGCTGGCTCAGGTCAAAACGGTTCTCAAAGATTTACGAAGGAAAAAGAATATTATTATCACCGTGAATGTGGATCCGTGACAAGGTCACAAATAGGACTTTCGCGTTTGAATATAGAGTCTGTCATTCCCGCGAAGGCGGGAATC
>CAYHTV010000136.1:0-4019 GCA_964359575.1 uncultured Planctomycetales bacterium | reverse complement strand
TCTGTCATCCCCGAATGCTTTTGTCGGGGATCCAGGGTTCTCGACTGGATTCCCGACTCCGCGGGAATGACAAAATGCTAATTAAGACAGCATTGAGATAAACCCTTACACCATCTTTTTATATGTCCGTCCATATTTACAATTCCCTTACGAAACATAAAGAAACGTTGATCCCCTTCGATCCCGGTGGAAAGCGGATCAATATGTACACGTGTGGAGTCACGGTCTATGATCAATGCCACATGGGGCATGCCCGCAGTCTTTATGTTTTTGATGTGATCCGGCGGTATTTGCAGCACCGCGGATTTCAAGTCAAATTTGTCCGCAATATTACGGATGTCGACGATAAAATTATTCATAAAGCCAATGAGTTGAAAAAAACGAGCGAGGAAGTCGCCCGTGATAACATCGCTTTGTATTACCGTGACCTTGAGAGCTTAGGCGTGTCCAAGGCCGATAACGAGCCGCGTGCCACCGAAAATATTCCTGATATCATCAAGGATGTGGAAGGCCTGATCCAAAAAGGGTTTGCCTATGCTCTCGACGGTGATGTGTATTTCAATGTGCGTAAATTTAGCGGGTACGGAAGACTCTCGGGGCAAAGTATAGAAAAGATGCGGGAGGCGGTCAGGATCGAAAAGGGCGAACGCAAGCAGGATCCTTTAGATTTCGCTCTTTGGAAAAAATCCAAAGACGGCGAACCCGGGTGGTCGAGTCCCTGGGGGGAAGGGCGCCCGGGTTGGCATATGGAATGCTCGTGCATGAGTTTAAAACATCTGCAATGCGAAACGCTGGACATTCACGCCGGCGGCAGAGACCTGATTTTTCCGCATCATGAGAATGAGATCGCCCAGGCCGAGGCCCTGCGCGGCGGTACGCCCTTTGCCAAATACTGGATTCATCACGGGTTGATTACCGTCAATGGCCAGAAGATGGCCAAATCTGCGGGAAACTTCATAACCATTCAAGACGCATTAAAGAAATATCCGCTTGATGATTTGAAATTATTCTTTTTATTCTCTCATTATGCCAGCAACATTGATTTCACCGCGCAGAAGATGGAAGAGGCACACAAGGCCATGCAGAAATTTGATGTTCTTTTCTGGAAGGCCCACGACCTTTTGCAGGGAAAGAAATTTCAGTTAACGCAGACCGTGGATTTTGTGGAAAGGCACAAGAGCGATTTTCTCGCGGCCATGGACGATGATTTTAATACTCCGAAGGCCTTGGCTGCTTTATTCGAATTGATTAGTGACATTAACAAGTTTATTGACCATGCCTCTGAAGATGATAATTATTTTTCCACAATTTACCTGGGGGTCGATACAATCGAGAATCTCGCGGGAAATATTTTTGGTTTGTTTTCTAAGGAAGCCGAGCATGAGCCTGATGAAGAAACGCGGCGGCTGTTAGAGGAGCGTCGGGCCGCCCGCGCCAATAAAAATTTTAGAAGGTCTGATGAATTGCGGGACACTTTAAAAAGCAAAGGGATTATTGTCGAAGACACCAAGGAAGGCCAAGTTTGGAGATGGGCATGATTGCGCGGAGAAGAGTAAAAACATTTGAACAGTGGCGACCCGAAGGGTCGTCCCTTGACAGCCAATTGTTGGAGGTTTTAAAATGAAGAAGCTCAAATTTCCTATCATATTGACCTTTGCTTAACTATGGGCCTTTGTACAACTAAAGGAAAATTTATCACTTTTGAAGGAGCCGAGGGATCCGGTAAAAGCACGCAGGGCGCGCTGTTGTATGATTATTTAAAAACAAGGAAAAAAAATGTTTTACTCATCCGCGAACCCGGCAGTGTCAAAATCAGCGAAGCCATCCGCCGCATCCTTCTTGATGTCAAGAATACGAAGATGACCAAAGCGTGCGAAACGCTTCTTTATATGGCGGCGAGGTCGCAATTGTTCGAAGAGGTGATAGCTGTGGCTCTTAAGAAAGGGGCAATTGTATTGTGTGATCGATTTTTGGACTCCACGATCGTTTATCAAGGTTACGGCTGCGGGATCGATGTCAATTTTATCAAACAGCTCGGGCGTTTTGCTACGGGAGGGATTCAGCCGGATTTGACATTTCTTTTTGATATTGAGACAAAAAAGGGTTTATCGCGCAAAGGAAAAATCAAGGACCGCATTGAACTCCGGCCGCTTGTGTATCACAACCGGGTGCGCCAAGGTTATTTAGATCTTGCTCAACAAGAGCCGGAGCGGATTACAGTGATTAAGGCGGAGTGTTCCAGAGAAGAAATTTTTGCCATCGTCCGTAGATCTGTCGATCGATTATTGCAATATGCCAACTGACTTGCTGATTCATGAGACGGTCTTGCGGCGCTTTGCGGATTTGCTGCGCGGCGGCCGGTTAGCGCACGCGTATTTGTTGATTGGCCCCGAGGGAGTTGGAAAATTTGAGACAGCGTTGGCCGTTGCGAAACTTGTTAATTGCGAGGCAGGCGCGCGGGAAGCGGGCTGCGGTCAATGCGCGGCGTGCCGCAAGATTGCCGCGCTGTACCATCCCGACTTGCATATTTTAAAGTGCGCGCGCGGGGAAACAATCAAGATCGATGATATTCGCAGCTTGATTGCCCATGCCCAGCTTAAACCTTTTGAAGCCAAGCGGAAAATTTTTATCCTTTGCAACACGGAAAATTTGACCATCGAGGGAGGGAATGCCCTGCTGAAAACTTTGGAAGAGCCTTGGGCCGACAGTCTTCTCTTGTTAACGACTTCGGTTCCCGAAAAAAATTTGGCCACGGTGCGTTCCCGCTGCCAGGCAATCCATTTTTTTTCGTATTCCAGTGATAAGCTCGCGGATTATCTGGCAAATGATTATCATGTGGAGGAGGGTACAGCGCGTTTTTTGGCTGCTTTTGCACAAGGGTCTTGGGGCCGGGCGAAGCAGCTCTATGACAGTCATTTTTTGCAGCGCAGAAATGAGATCATCGATAATGTTATTTTTTCGCCGGACAGTGACGCTTATTTCAAAAAAATTTTAGCCGATAAGGGGCAAACCAAAGAATTGCTGGACGTACTGCTGGCATGGTTCCGCGATCTTTTGCTGATCAAGCTGGGAGCCGGGGAAAACCGCCTCATGCACCGAGATCGTCAAAATGATCTGCAAAGATTGTCTTTGTCGTTTTCTTGCGAGGATATTCAGGAAATCATCCGGCAGATTATTCGGGTCATGAAACTATTGAATGATAATTTGAATGTCAAAATTGCTTTGACATTGGTTAAGGAGAAAATATGGGTCAAGTGATTGAGGTCAAATTGGGCGAATACCGCCCCGTTGAGGTTGTTGATTTAAGCGA
Organism: uncultured Planctomycetales bacterium; assembly: GCA_964359575.1. Taxonomy (GTDB): domain Bacteria; phylum Omnitrophota; class Gorgyraeia; order Zapsychrales; family GWA2-47-8; genus 2-02-FULL-48-11. The sequence goes on along the minus strand of CAYHTV010000136.1, from coordinate 709 downwards.
TGTGGAATGCCAGCGGGATGATTATGTGATCCTCGAAGTGGACCGCGGGTCGGAGTTTGGCCGGGTGCTGACCGACGCGAATGTCGTCTGTCGCGGCAAGGCTGAGAAAACAGGCGGTAAGGTCTTGCGCAAAGCAACGGAAGGCGATATCAAGCAGATTGACAATAACCGGATGAAGGCCAAGGACGCGGTCAATATCTGTGTGCGCAAGATCACGGATCGAAAACTCGACATGCAGATTGTGAAGGCGGAATATTCGTTTGATTCGAGTAAGATCATTTTTTTCTTTGTGTCCGAGGGACGGGTGGATTTCCGCGCTCTGGTAAAAGATCTGGCGAAAGTCTTCCGGGTCCGTATTGAACTTAAGCAGATTGGCGTACGGGATAAAGCTAAAATTGTCGGGGGATACGGAGTCTGCGGCCGCGCGTTATGCTGCTCATCTTACATGAAGGATTTTCACCAGCTTTCGATCAAAATGGCCAAAGACCAGAATCTGCCTCTTAATCCAACAAGAATATCAGGGGTCTGCGGCCGCATCAAATGCTGTATGGCGTATGAATTTTCGGTTTACAGAGAGTATGCGAAAGATCTTCCCCATGTCGGAGATAAAATCACAACCGCTAGCGGGAAAGGGCGCGTGATTGACTTGAATATTTTAAAGCGCGTCGTGACCGTTGATTACGGTGAAGGAAAAATCGCCCGGGTCGCC
>CAYHTV010000135.1:0-4067 GCA_964359575.1 uncultured Planctomycetales bacterium | reverse complement strand
TCTTACAGTTTTCCTCGTCGAAATTATTCATATTAATTTGGACGTGCATGATTTGAGATGAAGGATTCCGAAAGGTGTTGCATATGGGATTTTTGCCAAAGTATACCAAGCGCCGGGCCCAGACTGCCATCGAATATCTGCTGCTTTTAGCGGTGGTTGTGGCAATCGTTTTAGTGGGGTTTAAGTATCTTGTTCCCCAAAGCCGCGATGCCTCGGAGGAATTTTATAATAAGGCGGCTATTGGGATTTTAGGCAATGCCCCGGTCTGCAACAAACTTTTAGACCCAAGCGAATGCCTTTGATGCCCATCATTCGTTTGCATCAATTTTTGCGTTGATCCCTTACAAAATTACTTTTTTCAAAACCCTTGGCATATTTTTTTAATTCCGCGCCGATTTCGCTGATCTGAGCCACGTGGGTGATTGTGTGGGTAGCGCTGCTGACAATTCCAATCGAAACCGAGAGTAACCCGGCCTTGACTTCATTTCCTTGCCGGTCTTTCCCCATGATATAGCCTGCGGCGCGATCGTCTTCGCTGTAAAAGGAAGGGGAAACAGTATCAAATTCTTTGATGATGGCTTGGCAGATATCATCAATCAGGATATCATCCGTAATAAAAACAAAATCATCGCCGCCGATATGCCCGACAAAAGCGTCCGGCCCGCCTTTTTCAAGGACAATCTTAACAAGTATCCTAGCCAGAGCGCGGATCACCTCATCGCCCTTTTCAAAACCGTATTGGTCATTATACATTTTGAATTTATCCAAATCCGCATAACCGACGGCAAAAACTTTATTCGCTGTAATGCAGCGATGCAGCTCTTCCATGATTGAGGTGTTGCCTGGCAAATGGGTCAACGGATTCGCATCGAGGCTGCGCACGGTGCGCCGCAGGATCATCTTAATGCGCGCCAACAAGGTGTTGGGATCAAAAGGTTTGACCAGGTAATCATCGGCGCCCGCCTCAATGCCGCTTACTACATCTTTGGCTTCGCCTTTACCAGTGAGCATAATCACCGGAATGTGTCTTAAAAGGAGATCTTTTTTTAGCGTTTTACAAAATTCCCGCCCATTCATCACCGGCATCATATAGTCGCAAATGATCAAATCAGGATTTTTGATGGGGACAAGCTCCAGCCCTTCTTTTCCGTTATTCGCCTGAAAAATTTCGTAATGCTCTCCCAGGGTGAGGAGTAAAACATCCAAAATATCCGGGTCATCATCAATGGTGAGTATCTTTTCTTTAAGCATAAATTAATCCTTAAGCTGATGTTTGTTTTTGAATTTCTTTTTCTATAGGCAGTGTTAAATGGAACACAGTGCCTTTGTTCAACTCGCTGGTCACCCAGATTTCTCCCCGATGGGCCTCAATAATTTTTTTCACTAAGGAAAGCCCCAGGCCGGTCCCCCGCAGATTTTGATTGATCTCATTTTCGACGCGATAAAACTCATCGAAGAGTTTAGGCAAATCCTCGCTGCTAATCCCAATGCCGGTATCGGAAACTTCAATTTTGACTTCCTTTTCATCACTATGGGCTGTGATTTTAATCGTTCCCTCAGGCGGCGTGAATTTGATCGCGTTTCCCACCAGATTGATAAACACCCGTTCGATTTGGCCGCGATCAACGAAAACCTCCGGAATATCCTCAGCAATATCTATTGTCCAGAGAATATTTTTCTCGCGCAGTTGGGGGGTGAGGATATCGTGAACATTTTCAATAATCGAAGGAAGTTTATGTTTTTCGAAACGCATTTCGGCCCGGCCGGATTCGATGCGCGAAATATCCAGAAGATCGTTGATCATTTTTACCAAACTGTCTGAATGTTTATTAATTTTATCCAAGCGTTCTCTGACCGGTTCGGGAATTTCACCCAGTTTTCCCGTCATAAGGATTGAGGCGTATCCTTTGATGGAGGTTAAGGGGGTTCGCAATTCATGAGAAACCGCGGAGATGAATTCGGATTTTGTTTTGCTGATTTTTTGAACTTCCTCCAAAGCGGAGGCGAGCTGTCGGGTGCGCTCTTGCACCTTAGATTCCAGGATCTGGCTGGAACGATAGACTTGCTCAAAAAGTTGCGCGTTCTCAAGGGATTGGCCGATTTGATTGGCTAAGATTGAAATAAGCTCTTCATCGCCTGCGGTCACGGCCGAGGCATCTGAGCGGTTACCCACAAACAGAATTCCGATGATACCATTTTTAGAAAGGATTGGAGTCAGAACAAAATGTGCCACGCGAAAGATTTTCACTATTTTGTCGTTTTTTAAAATTGCCTGCGTGGCGGAGGAGAAAATATTGCCCGCTTTAAGGGCGCTTTGCAGCTCTTCGTCTTTATGCAGTGAAATAAGGATATGCGCAATTTCTTCTTTAGAAAATCCTAAATCCACCCGGCATTTAAGCCGCTGCTGGCTATCGTAGACGAGAATGAGATTTTTTTCGAAGCCCAAATCCATCATGAGCGATTTATCGATACGGTTAAAGATCTCGGTTTCATCGAGAGTGGTCGTAATGAGGCGCGATGTCTTCTGAAGGGCCTCCAAGCCATTGAGGCGTTTGTCGAGCTCTTCCTGCGCTTTATTGAGTTCAAGGTCGGTCTTGACGATGAGTTTGGCCTGCTCATCGATCTCATGGAAGGATCTCACGAGCTTATTGAGATCGGCCTGCAATTTTCTGCATTCGGCGGCTTTATCAAATAAAAAAAATGTTAGCAAACCGGTGATCAGAAATAATAACCCGCCGATAACAAAAAACAAAGTTTGGGCGTTAATGTAATAAAAAAGATCCATATTATCCAATCGCTAGAATGACAATGCTTTCATTTTGCAGATGAATGATGCTTTTTTCGGTTAATGTTTTGGAAGGGCAAATTTCGCCGTAACAATACATGCCGATTGTGGGTGTGGATGGCCCAAAAATTTCTTTGATAGTTTCAATCTCTTTGATTGCGGCGCGGCCGAGGAGCTTTTGACGTGCCAGGGATTCGAGGATAATGACACATTGCGGCCGCTTGCCGGCCAGGTTGCGCTGCGCCTCCAGCGCGGCATCCACGGCGGATTGAAGGCAGCGATCTTTGTTGCTCAGCATGATGTGGACCTCGGATCCTTGCGGCACCTCTCCCTGGCAGACAATGCTCCCGTCGCTTTGAATACTGACGGCATTGCGCAGCAGGTATTCGCGTTCGCCATCGATAAAAATTCCTAATGGATAAAGAATGGCCATTTGACCAAGTTTCGTGCTGCGTAGCGTCGATGCTTCTTTCCCAAAATATTCATCGTAAATAGTGGCGGCGGCCTTGCCATCAATTTTTTGAATGATATTGCCAACGGCTTTATCAATGGTACGCGGTTTGCCCAATGGCCGCCAGCCGTGGCGGGTTCCCACCCCGATATTGAGTTTTCCTCCCATTAAAAAACCGGTTACGGCATTGGTCATCACTTTGCCATCACAAAATTGGTATGTTTGCTGAAAATGAAAATCATCGCTGCTGCCCGCACCCATAATCGGAAAAACATTCCCGAAGACCTCCTGCAGCCCTTTGACGATTGCCGCGTTATCATTCAATAACCCATCGGCAAAATAGACAAAAGCTTTACGATGGTACTGGCCAAAACCGCTGATGGCCTGCCGCGCCAGAGTCGATCCTACCTGGCGCAGATCTTGATGCAAAACATTTTCGACACAGGCTGTTGTAAATTTTGTATCATCCGAATTCATTGCCAGGACCGCTATGCCGCGCATACCGATTTGCTGCGGGGTGATCACTCCAGCCGTCGAGCATCCGATAATTTTTGCCCCGTAGAGTACTTGTTGAATCGTGGGGAGAAATTGCTCCGGATTGTAATGGATAGTGCTAAATACAATGACTAAATCTGCTTCATGCCGGGCCTGGGTCTTAGCCTGCGTGGCAGCTTCCAGCGCTGCATTGGCAGGATCAATATGTTGGCTGAACCCGACCCCGGCATGAGTAGGCATAAAGTGAATCCTTAGTTTAGAGTATTACTATTATACAGTTTTATGATAGTGTCGGAAAACCCTCCCGGTGTCATTGCGAGGACGAACGAAGTTCGG
>CAYHTV010000134.1:0-4068 GCA_964359575.1 uncultured Planctomycetales bacterium | reverse complement strand
AAATTTTTTACAGCATAGGAAAGTATAAAACTTTCCTAGCACCTTGTTACCTTAATTTTAGATATATGAGTCATTAGAGGAACAAGGTACTGTACTGTGTTCCTCTAAACATAATTTAGGTAACACAGTACTAGCTGCTAAAAACTCCTTTCCTATGCAGGCCGACTTTCCTAAAGAATTAGAAGAAGTCGGCACAGTAATGGCTTCCTCTAAAATTTTAGGAAAGCCATACAGCAAAGAAGGTACGACGCACTTACTTTTCTAAAAATTATTAGAGGAAGTAAGTGCTGTACTGATTTCCTCTAAAATATTTAAGGGAAAATCAGTACGAACGAAGTGAGGAGTTTTCTTGATACTAAGTAATATCAGTAATAGTGGAGCCGTGTTATGAAAATTTTAATCAGCGATAAATTGGCAGAAGAAGGTGTTGCGATATTAAAAGAAGTTAAAGAATTTCAGGTCGATTGCAAATACAATTTAAAACCCGAAGAGTTGAAAGGCATCATCAAAGATTATGATGCCTTGATTGTGCGCAGCGGTACAGCCGTCACCGCCGATCTTATTGATGGGGCAGGCCGTCTTAAAGTGATCGGACGCGCCGGCGTGGGGTTGGATAATGTGGATTTGAAGGCCGCAACCAAGCGGGGGATTGTGGCGATGAACACACCCAGCGGAAATACCACCTCCACCGCTGAGCATACGATGAGCCTGATCCTCGCCTTATCCCGCAGTATTCCGCAGGCCTGTGCGTCTTTAAAAAGCGGGAAGTGGGAACGCAGCAAGTTTAATGGTGTTGAACTGTTTGACAAATCGCTGGGGATTATAGGATTGGGACGCATTGGCTCAACGGTAGCCCGTATGGCCAAGGGGTTTGGAATGAAAATCTTGGCTTATGATCCCTTTTTGTCTATGGATATTGCGTCAAAAATGGGAATTGAAATAGTTGAGTTGGAGCAGTTGTTTAGAAATTCCGATTACATCACCATCCATATCCCGAAAAGTGATGAAACGACACATCTCATTACCGCCAAAGAAATCGCGAAAATGAAAAAGTCGGTGCGCATTATCAATTGCGCGCGCGGAGGGATTATCAAGGAAGACGATTTAGCCGAGGCGTTAAAAACCGGACGGATCGCCGGCTGCGCGTTGGATGTCTTTGAGCAAGAGCCGCCGGAGGCGAATTCACCGCTTTTAAAATTGAATAATTGTGTGGCGACACCGCATTTAGGGGCTTCCACCTCGGAAGCGCAAGTGAATGTGGCCATCGAAATCGCCAAAACCGTGCGCGATGCGCTTTTAGGCCGGGGGATTGTCAACGCGGCAAATTTCCCATCGGTGAGCGCCGAAGAATACCGGATTCTGGAACCCTATATCGATCTTACTGAGCGCATGGGGAAATTTGCCGGCCAACTCGTTTCCGGGCGCATTGAGGCGGTCATGATTGCCTACAGCGGAGTTGTGACACAGCAGAAAGTGACACCTTTAACCATGGCCTTGGTGTATGGAGTTTTATCTCCTATTCTGGGCGAGACAGTTAATAAAATCAATGCCTTGGATCTGGCGAAAGAGCGCGGTATTGATGTGCAAGCCGTTCAATCTGTAACCGAGCAGGAATTTGTCAACCGGGTGAGCGTTCAAGTGAAAACCGACAAAGAGACATTCTCCGTTTGGGGGACGCTGACGAGCAATAATAAACCGCGCATTGTCAAGGTCAACAATATTTATATGGAGGCACTGCCCGACGGATATATGCTCTTTGTTAAAAATAATGATAAGCCGGGATTTGTGGGCGCGGTGGGGACGATATTGGGCGAGGGCAAAGTGAATATCGCCAGTATCACCCTGGGGCGCGAGACCGAGGGCGGATTAGCCATGAGCATTGTCAATGTTGACAGCAAAGTTCCCGAGGCGACGCTTGAAAGATTACGCAAAACAAAAAATATCTTATCGGTAAAATTTATTAAGGTCTAATCACTCATGCTTGATTTTATTCCGGTCTTTATCGCAGGGCTATCGGATAGCGTTAATCCGTGTGCTTTCACTACGATTATTTTTTTTATCATTCTGCTATCAATTTTAGGAACAACTGAAAAGCGTGTCCGAGTCTGTGGATTTATTTTTATTGCTACAATTTTTTTTGTAACATTGGGATTGATTATCGGGGTATTTGATTTTGTGCTGGGGCCTTTAAAAATACAATTGTTTTTGCGTTATAGCCAGCTTTGGGTTGCCGCACTGCTTGTTGGTTTAGGAATAGCCAATCTGTGTGATTGGATTATTTATTCCAAGAATCGGGATACCCAGCGATTATTGATAAAAATTCCTGCTTTTTTAGGGCCGCCAGACGCCGGAATTTTCCCCCATCAAAAAATAACCAAGAAATCGATTATCGTTTCGATCGCGGCTGGCAGCGGGGCCGCGGTTTTGGGATCCGCTTGGCCGCCCCATTATGCGCTGGCATCGGCTTATTATGGATTATTATTACCCGGGCAGTGGCTTTCATCCCTCACGGCATTTATCGTTTATACGATTGTGTTTGTATTACCATTGATTTGTGTTTTGGGAGGAATTCTGTTTATTATGAATTCCGAAAAATTAACTGCGCGTTTGCGCAGTTGTGTATCAAAAATAAAAATTGTCAGCGCGGCTATTCTCATTTCTTTGGGGATTGGATTATTTCAAATTTTTAGTTAAGGGATTAAAAAATGAATATTGTTGTGGTGGGCGCTCAATGGGGTGATGAGGGCAAAGGGAAATTGATCGATATCCTTTCCCAAGATACGGATATTACGGTCCGCTATCAGGGAGGCAATAACGCCGGGCATACCGTTGTCGTGGACAAAGAGGAATATGTTTTCCATTTGCTCCCCTCAGCCATATTGCATAAAAATAAAGTTTCGGTGATTGCCAACGGTGTTGTCATTGACCCCAAGGTTCTTTTAGAAGAAATCCAGTCTCTTAAGGAACGGGGGATTAACGTGACGCCGAAGCAGTTAAAGATTTCGGGGCATGCGCATGTGATCTTGCCGTATCATCGGATTTTGGATGGGCTGCGCGAATCTATCCGCGTTAATAAAATTGGGACGACCGGACGGGGAATCGGCCCTTGCTACGCGGATAAAGTGGCCCGCTGCGGTATTCGGGTCATCGATCTTTTGAATCCGCGTATTTTAAAAAGTAAATTAGAAGATAATATTAAGGAAAAAAATGAAATTTTTACCAAAGTGTATGGACAAAAAGATTTCTCTTTTGGCGATGTTTATAATGAATATTTGGAATACAGCCATCAATTGGCGCCTTATGTCTGCGACACTTCGCTTTATTTGAACCAAGAAATCGAGAAGCGAAAGACAATTCTTTTTGAAGGCGCCCAGGGGACGTTTTTGGATATTGACTTTGGCACGTATCCGTTTGTCACGTCTTCGAATTCGATTGTGGGCGGAGCCTGCACCGGCACCGGGGTAAGCCCTACTAAGATTGACAAAGCCATCGCCGCTATCAAGGCGTATACCACGCGCGTTGGCGAAGGCCCGTTTCCTACCGAGTTTTCAGATCAATTGGAGGAGGAAATCCGCTGTAAAGGCAATGAGTTTGGGGCTACGACGGGGCGTCCCCGACGCTGCGGCTGGTTTGACAGCGTGATGGTGAAATACGCTATTATGATTAATGGGATTTCGGAATTAGCGATTATGAAACTGGACGTACTGGATGATTTAAAAAGTATCAAAATTTGCACAGCATATAAATATAAAGGAAAGATATTTGAGAATTTTCCTATGGATTTTGCGGTTTTAAGTGGGGTAAAGCCTGTTTACGAGGATGTCCCTGGCTGGCAGGCGCCCACCAGCGGGGTGCGAACTTATCGTAAACTTCCTTTAAATGCACGCAAGTATATTGAGCGGTTGGAGAAAATCTTAAAAGTCAGAGTAAAGTACATTTCGGTGGGCTCAAAAAGAGATGAGATTATTACCCGTTGATTTTCAGTAGTTTTTGATTGAGCAAAATTTCATATCTTATTATTGAGCTTTGTACAACCATTAGCAATAATTTCCAGAAAACAAAGCGACT
>CAYHTV010000133.1:0-4076 GCA_964359575.1 uncultured Planctomycetales bacterium | reverse complement strand
CCGTCGTGAGACGGACGAGAGAGGCAAGAATATTGACTACCTTAATGCTATTGGTCAAGAAAAAGTCAATAGTCTTATAAAAGAATTGTTTACTTTGGCCTGTTCCGTATTTTATATTTTGATTTTTTATTTTTAATTCCATGTCCATTTTCTTTCTAAAAATCTGGTTCCTGGCCATCCGGCCAAAAACTTTGGCGGCGGCCCTCGCACCTGTTATGATGGGAACCGCCATGGCCATCGGTGATGGCGTGCAGCATTTTCCAACAGCGCTGACCGCACTCTTGGGAGCAGTTTTAATTCAAATTGGAACAAATCTTGCCAATGATTATTTTGATTTTCAAAAAGGCGTTGATACAGCCATGCGGATCGGGCCCATGCGGGTAACGCAGGCCGGGTTAGTGACGCCGCGGGCAATGATAACCGCGATGGTCATCGTATTTAGCCTGGCTGTTGTTGTCTGTATTGGGTTGATCCAGCGCGGGGGCTGGCCGATAGTGGTTATTGGGACCACCGCCATTCTTTCTGGAATATTGTATACAGCGGGGCCATGGCCGCTAGGATATTTAGGATTGGGAGAATTCTTTGTAATTGTATTTTTTGGGATGGTGGCGGTGGCGGGGACATATTACGTCCAATCGTTAGAAATGAATTTAGCAATTATTTTGGCAGGTTTAGCACCGGGATTTTTTTCCGCGGCTATTTTAGTCGTTAATAATATCCGGGATATTGAGACTGACCGCCGATCCAATAAAAGAACATTAGCGGTGCGGTTTGGTAAATCATTCGCCTTATCGGAATACTTATTTTTTATTTTAGCCGGGGCACTCACCCCGATTTTAATTTATTGTTATACCCAAGATCATATCTATACCCTCGCGGCCAGCCTGATTAGCTTTATGGCCATCCCAATCATCAAAATTGTTTTCACCACATCCGACAGCGCTCATCTGAATCACGCCTTATCCGCTACAGCACAACTCCTTCTCATTTACAGTATTATTTTTTCAATAGGATGGATCTTGTGAGAATTACTGATTTTCAGTTATGGCAATTTAGACTTCCACTACAAAAAGAATTACGAATTCATGGCCAGGCCATTGCGGCCCGGGAAGGCCTCATTATTGAGCTTAAAAATGGCGAGGCGGCTGGCTATGGAGAAATTTCTCCTTTGCCAGGTTTAAGCCGTGAGAATTTTTCGGATGCCAAACAACAAATTCTTAAAATTCACAAATTATTGCTCGAGCAAGAAATTTCTAACCATTTTGAGCAGCTTAACGGAAAATTTGAACAATGGCTGGGACCTTACAGGCTTTTTCCTTCGGTACGCTATGGTTTAGAAATGGCGGTTTTAAATCTTATCGCCAATTCAAAACAGTGCACACTGGGGCAATTGATTTCAAAATCAGAGCATACCCATGTTCCAGTCTGCGGTTTAGTCAGTAGTTATAATACCGGTATGGCCAAAGAAGTCAAGGCCATGGTTGAACAAGGGTTCCGCGCCATCAAGCTAAAAATAGGGCAAGGCTCGATTGCGGATGATATCCGAGCTGTCCGCGCCGTGGGAGATATTATCGAAAATAAAGCGTTATTGCGCTTGGATGCCAATCAAAGTTGGGATATCAATAAGGCCGTGGCTTTTGGGAACGAAATTGGATGCGCGGCTGTGGAATATATTGAAGAACCATTCGCCGATGCAGCTAAATTCGAAGAATTTTTTATGAAAACCACCATTCCTATTGCTTTGGATGAAACTTTGCAGCGCTTAGGGTTCAATGAAATTAAATCTTTTTTCGGCGTTGATGTGCTGGTTTTAAAACCTCTGGTGCTGGGTGGAATTGAAAAAACATCGGTATGGATGAAACAGGCTAGACAATTCGGCTTGGCGGTTGTTATCAGCTCAAGCTTTGAAACTGGCATAGGAATTACCACACTCGCCAATTTAGCCAGCTGCGCTCAAGTGATGCATGCGGCAGGTTTAGATACGCTGAAATGGTTTAAAGAGGATACTTTATGCGACACAGTTAAAATTGAACGCGGGAAGATTGCAATTGAAAAATCGATAAGCACACGCACGCAATTAAACACGAACGTGGTGCATGAAATTTTGCCATAAATTCGAATCGTATGCAATGTCTTTTGGCGCAAGCCGCCCAAAAATTTTCTTCCCTTCCTGCCTTGATATCCAGTCAGAAAATTCTAACTTATGCCCAATTTGAGCAATCGGTGACTGCCACTGTAAGCCGGTTAGAGCATCTAGGCATTAAACCCGACGCCCGTATCGCTATTCAAGGCGATAACTCTCTTGAGTATCTTATTTTTTTGATTGCCTTGTGGCGGATGAAGGCAACAGCATGTCTGTTAAGCACGCGTCTGCCGATCTCGGCAATCGATTCTCAAATGAAAATGTTAAATTGTAAAAAATTATTCAGGTCTTTCGAATACGTTGTTATGCATTTAGAAACATATGAATTTAAAATCACGCGGAAAAGGCATATCCCCCTCAATCACGAGACAACGATCATGTTCACCTCAGGAAGTACCGGAACTCCCAAGGCAGCGGTCCATACCTACGGAAATCATTATTACAGCGCGCTTGGTTCCAATAAAAATATTTCGGTCAAGCCCAATGATCGTTGGCTGCTTTCGCTTCCGTTGTATCATGTGGGGGGATTAAGCATTCTATTTCGCTGTCTCTTAGGAGGAGCAGCCATTATTATTACCAATTCGACTAAAAATTTAGCGGAATTAATCACCCAATTTAAAATCACTCATGTCTCAGTTGTGCCAGCTCAACTTTATCGTCTATTGAAAGAAAATCCATCAAATTTGTCCAGCTTAAAATCTGTTCTGGTCGGAGGCGCCCCCATTCCGGAAAATTTAATACAAAAATCGCTGCAGCGTAAACTGCCGATTTATATAACGTACGGGTTAACCGAAATGGCCTCTCAGGTGGCCACATCCACGAAAGCCGATTTACAAAGGCGCAAAATGGATTCTGCGAAAGTCTTGGCCTATCGGCAATTAAGGGTTTCTGCAGAAGGTGAAATTCTAGTGAAAGGGAAGACTCTGTTTAAAGGGTATTATCACTCCCGAGGTATTCGTAAATTTTTACAACGGGATGGATGGTTTGCCACAGGTGATTTGGGAAAATTTCATAAAGGCCGTCTTCGCGTCTTTGGCCGTAAGGACAATATGTTTATCTCCGGTGGAGAGAATATTCAACCAGAGGAAATTGAGAAGTATCTCAAGCAAATGCCTGCCATTTGCGACGCGCGCGTTGTCCCGGCGCCCGATGCAAAATTCGGCCAGCGGCCTGTGGCATTTATAAAACGACGCACGGGGGGGCGCTTAACGACAAAAACCATCCAGCAATACTTAGCGAATTTTTTGCCGCGCCACAAAATTCCCATTGCGTTTTATGATTGGACACCCCACCAAAATAATAAAAATTTTAAAATTAACCGATGGGATTTACCACAGCGCATTACCAAACTGAAAAATTTACAGAAGCTAAGGCCACGGGCTTGCCCGTGGATTTAGCTGCAGTACTTGCCCGTGGTTTCATGCCACGGGCAAGTGGCGACCCGAAGGGTCGTCCCTTGACATGTCATCCCCTGATTACTTCAGGAGTTTTTCAATCGCCCGCCGCATATCCTTCGGCAAAGGAATTTTACGGCGGTTTTTTTTATCCATCGTAACATGGACGGTGCGGGCAGTCCCAACGAGCTTCTTGTTCTCATCAAAAATTTGGTAGGCGAATATAAACGAGGTGGCGCCAATACTTTCTACAGCCACTTCAACCGCGATATCATCGTCTACGAATAATGGCGCTTTATAATCTGCTTCCGCATGGACGATTGGTAGGAAATAACTTTTTTGGCGAATGAGTTTGGCAAATCCAAAACCGATTTTCTTAAGCAACATTTCATAAGCATCATGAATAATTTTGAATTGATTGCTGAAAAAAAGCAGGCCCGCCGCATCGGTTTCATGCAATTTAATTTTTGTTTTATAGATAAACATATCAAGAAAACTCCTCACTTCGTTCGTACTGATTTTCCCTTAAATATTTTAGA
>CAYHTV010000132.1:0-4107 GCA_964359575.1 uncultured Planctomycetales bacterium | reverse complement strand
GATTGCTTCGCTTCGCTCGCAATGACACGAAACTTGCACACGGCGTTAATTTTTTGACATTTTTCGTGTCTTGCTTGGCTCAGCCAGAAAGCTGGCTGAGCCTTTTTTGGGTAGAGGGAGAGAGTGAGCAATAAATTTATTTGTATTCATGGGCATTTTTATCAGCCTCCCCGAGAAAATCCCTGGCTGGATGAAGTTGAGCTGCAGGATTCGGCCTATCCGTATCACGATTGGAATCAGCGGATTTGTACAGAGTGCTACGCCCGCAATGCCGCCTCCCGGATTCTTGACTCTAACAAACGCATTATTGAAATTGTCAATAATTATTCCCGTATCAGTTTTAATTTTGGGCCGACGCTGCTTTCCTGGCTAGAAAAAAAAGAGCCTGAAACATATCAAGCGATCCTGGATGCGGATCAAATGAGCCAGAAATACTTTTCCGGTCATGGCTCGGCGCTGGCCCAGGTTTATAATCACCTGATTATGCCGCTGGCCAATCCCCGGGATAAACGGACACAGGTCATTTGGGGGATTAAAGATTTTGAGCACCGTTTTAAGCGTAAGCCCGAAGGGATGTGGCTGGCTGAGACCGCCGTAGATTTAGAGACGTTAGATATGATGGCGGAATATGGAATAAAATTTACCATCCTCGCTCCCCACCAAGCGAAGCGTGTTAAAAAAATCGGCGATCATTCCCGCTGGCGCAATTTAACCGATCACAAAGTTGATCCCAAGATGCCTTATCTGTGCCGGTTAGCCTCGGGACGTGAGATAGCGATATTCTTTTATGACGGGCCTGTGGCGCAGGCCGTGGCTTTCGAGGGGCTCCTCAGTGATGGTGAAAATTTTGCTAGGCGGTTGGTTGGCATTATTGATCATCATTCGCAGGAAAACCAATTGGCTCATTTTGCAACCGATGGGGAAACTTACGGCCATCACCACAAGTTTGGCGATATGGCCTTGGCCTATTGTCTTAATTATATCGAGTCCCAACGTTTGGCTACGATCACCATTTACGGGGAATATCTGGAAAAGAATCCTCCCAACCATGAGATTGAGATTATTGAATCCAGCTCCTGGAGCTGTGCGCATGGTGTGGAGCGCTGGCGAAGCAATTGCGGCTGTCACGTTGGGCACCCGGGCTGGAACCAGGAATGGCGCGCTCCTTTACGGGAAGCGCTGGATTGGCTGCGGGATCAAATCAGCGTGATCTATGAAAGGGAGGCAGTGAATTTTTGCCAGAGCCCGTGGGAGATGCGGGATGCTTATATTGCCGTGATCCTCAATCGTCATACAGACAATGTGGAGGAATTTTTTAGAAAGAATATCCCCCGGGATTTATCCGAACAAGAAAAAATAAAAGTCTTGCGGCTTTTAGAAATGCAGTATAACGGACTTCTCATGCAGACGAGCTGCGGCTGGTTTTTTGATGAGATTTCGGGAATTGAGGCAACCCAAATTTTAAAATATGCGGCGCGGACTATTCAGCTAGCCCAGGAAATCAGCGGCAACGATTTAGAGCACGGTTTTATGAAAATTTTGGAGAGGGCTAAAAGTAACGTGGCCGAGCTGCACAACGGCGCCACAATTTATAAGATGTTTGTAAAACCATCCGTTGTTGATTTGCCGCGTGTCGGCGCCCATTATGCCCTAACCTCGCTGTTTGAAGAATATTCACAAGAAATTAAGATTTATTGTTACACGATCCAGATTGAAAAATATGAGCGTAAAGAGGCTGGACGCAATAAGCTGGCCGTGGGCAAAGGCTGGGTCCGCTCTGATATTACCCGTGAGCGGCTGCCGATAGGTTTTGCGGTCTTGCATCTGGGGGATCACAATTTAGTCGGCGGCGTAGAATATTTGGCATCGGAAGAAAATTTTTTCCATATGTACGGGGAGATTTTAAATGTCTTTTTAAATAACAATATTCTCGAAGTCAGCAATCTCATTAATGCGTATTTTGGATCGCACCATTATTCGTTGTGGCATTTGTTTAAGCATGAACAGCAAAAGATCCTCAATCAGGTTTTAAAGTCGGCGACTCAGGAGATCGAATCGTCCTTCCGGCAGATTTACGAGCACAATTATTCACTGATGCAGATTCAGGATGAAATTCAGCTTAAGCTTCCCAAAACGCTCGCGACGATTGTGGAATATGTTCTTAACCGTGATCTGTACGAGGTTTTAGAAGATGAAAATATCGATATGGAGCGATTACAAAAACTAGTGGCGCAGATGAAGCGCTGGGCCTTTGAACGCGATCGGGTGAACTTAGGTTATGTGGCCAGCCGTAAAGTCAATGATTTGATGACACGGTTATTGAAAAATCCGGATGATTATCCTATTATGGAAATGATCGTGGCGGTTTTGCGGAGTTTGAGCGCTTTGAATCTTATTTTGGATTTATGGCAAGCCCAAAACATTTATTTTTATGTCGGCCGGCTGATGTATTCGCGGAAACAAGATCAAGCAGCAACCGATCAATTGGCGCAACGCTGGGTTTCGGCTTTTGAAGATTTAGGGCAAATTCTGCAGGTTAAATTGAGTTGAGTTTTTTTATGCAACGCGCCAGCGGCATACTGCTGCACATCACATCACTTCCGTCTCCCTACGGCATCGGTGATTTAGGCCCGCAAGCCTATCGATGGCTTGACGTACTCGCGCAGACCAAGCAAAAATATTGGCAAATCCTGCCTATAAACCCAACGGATGCCATCAATTACCATTCCCCTTATAGCTGTAGTTCGGCTTTTGCCGGGAATACCTTGCTGATCAGCCTGGAGCAGTTGGCGCAGGAAGGTCTTCTTAAAAATGCGGATATGCGGCGGACCCCAAAGTTTTCAGCAGGCAAAGTTGATTATAGGAAGGTTTTAAGTTTCAAAAAGAAAATTTTGGCAGCGGCGTATCAAAGGTTTGCAGAGGTAAAGAAAAGGGATGCGTATGAACAGTTTTGTCTTGCGAATGCTTATTGGCTGAATGATTTTGTGCTTTTTGCCGTCATTAAAAATTATTTTAAAGGGACGGCGTGGAGCGTTTGGCCGGCTGAGATGCGGCAGCGAGACCCGGCGGCGCTTAAAAAGGCTGAAAAAAGATTTTCTCGCCAGATTGAAGAAATAAAATTCTATCAATACATTTTTTTCAAGCAATGGAGTGCCTTAAAGAAGTATTCAAAGCAGAAAGGAATCAATGTCATCGGTGATATTCCGATTTACGTAAATTACGACAGCGCCGACACATGGACTCACCAAGATTTATTCAAGATCGGTGCGGCGGGAGAGTTATTATTTGTAGGAGGCGTACCGCCGGATTATTTCAGCGCAACCGGCCAGCGGTGGGGAAATCCGGTTTATCGCTGGGATCGCTTGCAGGAAAAGGGTTATGCCTGGTGGGTCAAGCGCTTAGCGCACAATCTTGAAATGTTCGACTATGTGCGCATCGACCATTTCCGTGGATTTCTGCAGTATTGGGAAATTCCGGCGGGCGAAAAAACAGCGGTCCATGGCCGCTGGGTGGACGGGCCTAAGGATGATTTTTTTAAAGCACTTTTGCAGCATTTTCCGCAGATCCCGATTATCGCGGAAGACATGGGGATTATCACGCCAGATGTGACAGCCCTCATGGAGCGATTTGGATTTCCGGGAATGAAAGTTCTGCTTTTTGGCTTTGGGGATGATATGCAGAAAAATCCCTATTTGCCGCATAATTTTGGGAAAAATTGTGTGGTTTATACGGGCACCCATGATAATAATACCGTTGCCGGATGGCTCAAGCAAGATGCAAAGTCGCAAGAGAAAATCAATTTGGCCCAGTACCTTGGTTATGGAATTTCGGAAAGCACGCTGCCTTGGGATCTGACAGTTTTGGCTATGCGCTCTAGCGCGAATGCGGCGATTATCCCGGTCCAGGATATTTTAGGATTGGGACAAACGGCGAGGATGAATACCCCTGGCACTTTAAAAGGGAACTGGCAATGGCGGCTGGAGCTTAACACGTTGACTCCTGCTTTGCTGAAAAGATTTCGAGAATTAACGGATACCGCGCAGCGGAGCACGGATTATTAACGTCATGTGCGAGTTTTTATTATCTGTGTCATTACGAGGAGCCGCA
>CAYHTV010000131.1:0-4234 GCA_964359575.1 uncultured Planctomycetales bacterium | reverse complement strand
CTCCCAAAGGGGAGAAGGAATTATAACATCAGAAATTAATGTTACAATGTAGTAGCTTTATGGACTTTCATGATAATTGGGTTGCGTTCAAGACGATTGTGCGAAAGGAGATCGTGCGCTTTGTGCGAATTTGGCCGCAAACATTACTGCCGCCAGTCATCACGCAGACGCTGTATTTTGTGATTTTTGGAAAATTTATTGGCTCGCAGATAGGCGATATCAATGGGATCAGTTACATGGCTTTCCTTGTTCCGGGCTTGGTTATGATGGCGGTGATCAACAATTCCTACGCGAATGTGGTGAGTTCTTTTTTCAGCTCAAAATTTCAACATAACGTTGAGGAATTGCTGGTATCACCGACGGCCAACTGGGCGATCTTGGCCGGTTATGTGATTGGCGGTGTCTTGCGGGGAATCATTGTCGGGGTTTTAGTATTCGGTGTTTCGGTTTTTTTTACGCATCCCACCATTTCCCATTTGGGTTTGATTGCCCTTTTTATTGGGTTGACCGCTGTGGTTTTTTCGCTGGGCGGATTTCTCAACGGTGTTTTTGCCAAAAAATTTGATGATGTGTCGATTTTTCCAATCTTTATTATCACACCGCTCACGTATCTGGGAGGTGTTTTTTATTCCATCCACAGTCTGCCGGAATATTGGCGTAATGTATCACGCTTTAACCCTATTTTATATATGGTGGACGGATTCCGCTATGGATTTTATGGGTTTTCAGACGTCCATATTGGGCTGAGCATCGCCGCGTTGGTCATGCTTACAGGCATTTTAGTTTTTCTGAATTTATTTTTATTAAAAAAAGGGATCGGCTTAAAGAATTAGCAGGGACAATAAAAATAATCGTTTAACTTGTTTTGTGCATTAACAATCGCTACAATAAATTTAAATGTGTGCTGAGCCAAAAATAAGAAAAATTCTTGTCATTGACGACGATCCGGTCACGGTCAAGCTGGCTGAGGCGCGGCTGCAGGCGAACGGTTATACGGTTTTGACATCAACCGATGCGCCGAACGGCTTGGAAAAGGCGATGACGCTCAAACCCGATTTGATCATTCTGGATGTCATGATGCCGATTGTTAATGGATATAATTTTTGCCGCCTTTTAAAATCCCAGCACGAACATAAAGGTATCCCCATCGTTTTGTTAACGTCGCGCAGCGATGAAGATGACAAAAAAATCGGCCGCGAAGTGGGCGCGGATGCCTATATCACAAAGCCGTTTAATATCGATGAGCTTTTGAATACGATCAAAGAGTTGGTTGTTTGATTCAAGTCACGATTTCGATACCATATCCCAAAAATATCCATGCTTAAATTTTTTGAGAAAATCGGTTTTACTGTGAGCGGATGGACGGCCATCCTCACCGATTTTTTTCATCTCAATCTGCAAACTCTGTATTGGGTGTTTTTGGGTCATTCCCGCAAGAAGCCGGTGCATTCGGAATCGGTTTTTGAACAAATGGTTTTTATGGGGGCAAAATCCATCATCATTGTTTTTTTTGTGACTTTGTTTACCGGCATTGTCTTGGCGATGCAGTCGGCGTATCAATTGAAGAAGATGGGGGCGGTGTTGTATGTTTCCAGTCTGGTGGGTGTTTCGATCTGCCGGGAATTGGGGCCGGTTTTGACCGCTTTAGTGATTGCGGGCCGTATCGGTGCCGCCATCACGGCGGAAATCGGATCCATGAAAGTCAATGAGCAGATTGAGGCCTTGGACACGATGGGGATTAATCCGGTTCGATTCTTGGTGGTTCCGAAATTCTTGGCATTGATCTTTATGCTGCCATGTTTGACGGTGATCGGCGATATCTCCGGCATGCTGGGGGGGTATCTCGTTGGTGTTTATAATTTAAAAATCAATTCCGCCCTTTATTTGCAGACCACGTACAAGTTTCTCACACATAAGGATATTTATACCGGTTTATCCAAAGCGGTCATTTTTGCCGTTATCATAGCTATGGTCGGGTGCTATCAAGGGTTTAAGACCAGCGGTGGGGCGGTCGGAGTCGGCAAGGCTACCACGATCAGTGTGGTGACGAGTTTTATCCTCATTATCGTCGCTGATTGCATTATGACCGGAATTTATTATTTTTCAAATTTATAACATGGCGTCTTCAGAAAAAAAAGTCGCGATCTGTGTGCAGGATCTCACCAAATCTTTTGACGGCCGCCGGGTATTGGAGGGGGTGAGCCTGGACGTTTATCAGGGAGAAATTTTTGTTATCCTGGGCGGATCAGGGTGCGGCAAGAGTACTTTGCTGCGGCACATGACCGGAGCGATTCAGCCTGACTCAGGGAAAGTTTTATTTTTTGGAAAAGATATCACCAGCCTCTCGGAAGATGAAAAAGAAAAAATCAAGCGCCGCTTTGGCATGTCATTCCAATCCTCGGCGCTTTTGGATTATCTGAACGTGGAGGACAATGTGAGTCTGCCGCTGCGGGAACATACCCACTTGGACCCTAAAATTATTAAAGTGATTGTGGGGATGAAGCTCAATTTGGTGGGTCTGCACGGTTTTGAAACTTTAATGCCGAGCATGCTTTCCGGCGGGATGAAAAAACGGGTTGGTTTGGCGCGGGCCATTGCCATGGATCCGGAAATTGTTTTCTATGATGAGCCGACGGCTGGACTTGATCCGGTCGTGTGCGCGATTGTTGATAAACTCATTGTGGATTTAAGTAAAAAGTTATTGTTGACTTCGATCGTCGTCACTCATAACATGGAAAGCGTGTATCGGATTGCGGATAGGGTAGCGATGCTGCATAAAGGGCAGGTCTTGGAGGTGGGCACGCCGGAACAGATCAAAAACTCCAAAAATCCTATTGTACAGCAATTTATTAAAGGCGAGATTGAAGGGCCGATCAATTATGTGGAATGATAAAAACTAAAAATCAAAAGTCAAAATTTAAAACTTAATGACCCATCCCGAAATAGGTTGATTTTTTATTTTTGATTTTTGACTTTTTAGTTTTGATTTATTTAAAGGAGCTCTTATGAAACTCACGAATGAAGCCAAAATCGGAGTTATGGTCACTGCCGTATTGTTAGTGTTAGCTTTCCTGACATTTAAAACCGGAAATTACCGTGTGTCAGCCAAAGGGTATGAGTTGAAAGTAAGTTTTTATAATATCGATGGAGTGGACAAAAATGCCCCAGTGCGGCTAAATGGCATGGAAATCGGGGCGGTCAAAGACATGCGCATAGTTTACGGGGATGACAGCAAGATGGAGCTGACGTTGTGGATTATGGGGGATACGAAAATCCACGAAGGGGCTAAGGCCTTTGTGAAGAATATGGGCCTGTTTGGCGAAAAATATGTCGGCCTTACACTGGGAGATTCTAAAAAGGATTATTTAAAACCCGGCGCGCTCATCACCGGGGAAGAGCCGGCAAATTTTGAGAAGATTATGGCGGATGGAGAAGTGATTGCCGCGAACTTAAAGGAAATCTCCCAGCAAATTAATGATCGTTTGAAAATCAATTCCGAATCCATTGATGACATTATCGCCAACATGCGCATCGCCTCCAAACACATTGCTTCGATTTCCACGAACGTGGATGAGCGTCTGAATGTCAATAAACATCTTATCGATGAAACGATTGCGAATGTGAATTCTGCCACGCGCAATTTTGATGAAATGAGTTATGATCTGAAACTCAATCCCTGGAAGCTTATGTACCGGGAAAGAACTAAAAAGGCTGAGCGGCCTGCTAATCATAATACAGAAAAATAGGTCATAGATGATGCAGCGAGCGCTTCTTATCGGTTTTATCCTTATCTTGGCAGGATGCAGCTCAACGGCAAAAGCATTGCGTTCTGACTCTACTGGCATTAACAGTAAAGTTGCCGTCCGCTTGGCACAGGAATTTGCCGCCAAAGAAAACTTTAACGATGAATTTATTCTTGCCAAACCGAGCAAAGTAAAAAGACAGATGACCCTTGGCCAGAATCCGCATTGGATTTGGCAGGTGTATTTTTTCAGTCAAAAGCATTCCAAGCTCAAATTCTACAAAAATACCTTTCTCATGGTGGAAGTCGACGCCGTTCACGGCACGATTGAAAACTGGGGCAGGCGATAGCTGTTTTTTGTTTGTTACCTCCTTTCCACGTATGTCCCTTATTTTATAATCACATAACATTATATTTAACAATAGGTTATGAAATTACTATTGACTTTTTCTTAACCAATAGCATTAAGGTAGTCAATATTCTTGCCTCTCT
>CAYHTV010000130.1:0-4297 GCA_964359575.1 uncultured Planctomycetales bacterium | reverse complement strand
GTGTCATTACGAGGAGCCGCAAGGCGACGAAGTAATCTTTTTTCTATTAAAGATTGCTTCGCTTCGCTCGCAATGACACGAAACTTGCACACGGCGTATAATATGGAAAACAACAATATGCGAATTTCAAATCACAAACAAATCACAATAGCACGTCCAAGGATAAAGCATGAATCATCTCAGTGAACATAATATCTTTATTTTTTTAGTGCAGATTTTTTTATTGCTTGGCCTCTCCCGCGTCTTCGGCGAAGCCCTGCGCTTCTGGAAACAGCCGACGTTGACCGCAGAAATTTTTGTCGGGGTTCTCTTGGGCCCGACGATTTTAGGGCGATTTTTTCCATCAGTTCATCAATGGATATTCCCCGCGGATGCTGCTCAGCAAGTTATGCTGGAGACAGTGGCCTGGCTGGGAGCCTTTTTTTTGTTATTAGAAACAGGGTTAGAAATTGATTTTTCCAGCGCTTGGCGGCAGCGCGGCGAGGCTCTAAAGATTGCGTTGGTGGGGATTGCGGTTCCCATGGTATTGGCGTTTTCTTTCTGCCTTTTACTGCCGGATCAATATTTAGTCAATCCTCAGCAGAGGATCATCTTTGCTCTTTTTATGGCGACCGCGATGGCCATAAGCGCGATGCCAGTCGTGGCCCGCGCGCTGCATGATTTGAATTTATCGAAAACCGATTTAGGTTTTCTTATCATGTCGGCCTTCTCGGTCAACGATATCGTGGGCTGGTTGATTTTTACATTCGCGCTGAGTTTGTTGATGAACATGGATATGGGTCTGCTGAAGAATGTGTTTGTGTTTTTAACCGCGATGGGTTTCACAACTCTGTGTCTAACGGCTGGCAGAAATTTTGCCAACAGCGTGATCCTAAAAATGAAACAAAGCCGGATGCCGGAACCCAGCAGCTCATTAACATTTATTTGCCTTTTAGGATTATTATGCGGCGCTGTAACGCAAAAATTAGGAATCCATGCGTTATTCGGTTTTTTTATCGCTGGGATTATGGCGGGCGAAGCTAAGGCTTTATCCGAGAGGACACGGCAGGTAATCTCGCAGATGGTTTTTGCTGTTTTTGTCCCTTTCTTTTTTACTGGGATTGGCCTGCGGGTAGATTTTTTAAAAAGTTTTGACCCGTTTTTGGTTTTTCTTGTCACTGTTATAGGCATAGCTGGACGTTTCTGGGGGGGCTGGCTGGGAGCGCTGGCGGCGAAGGTTCCCCGTGCCAATCGGCTATCCATATCCATCGCGCATATCCCGGGCGGTGCCATGGAGATTGTCATCGGCATGCTGGCCATGCAATACCATTTAATTACCGAAGCGGTTTTTATTGCCATTGTCTGCGGGGCGGTCATATCCTCGATAATTTTAGGCCCCTGGTTGAGTTATTCCATCCGCAAACGCAAAGCGGTCAGCATTTTAGAATTTTTTTCTCGTCGTATGATTGAGGCGCAGTTGAAGTCTGCCAACCGGGACAATGCTGTCCGCGAGCTTTGTGAGATGGTTGCGCAGGAGGAAGGGATGTATGATGCGGATAATCTTCTGGACGCAGTTTTGCAGCGCGAAAACATCATGGGCACCGCCATTGAAGAAGGTATCGCTCTCCCTCATGCCAGGCTGCGGCATTTGATGAAACCGATTATCGCGTTTGGCCGCTCCCCATCCGGCATTGATTGGAACTCTCCCGACGGCAAAACAACTCAATATGTTTTTCTTATCCTTACCCCTCAGGAAGATGACGACACACAAGTGCAAATATTGCGGGCCATAGCAACGGTTATGAACAATAAGGAAACCGCGGAATGGATTCTTAAATCCAAAGACAGCGAAGAAATCTGGTCGGTTTTACAGAAATCTCTGACCCCCCTGTGGGTCATTAGGAAATAATTCCCGCTTCATGAAAAAATATTTCTTGAAAAATTTTGCCATCGGCGCTTTTATCCTTTTTATAATTATTTTTTTCTATCGCCCCTTGGAAACTGAAGATATTTGGTGGCATTTGAATGTGGGGCGGTGGATTTTAGATCAGCGCGCACTGCCCCATGTTGATATTTTTCCGTTTACCTCGCGGGCGGATCCCTGGATATTGACGCAATGGCTGGGCAGCGTAATATTTTATCTCGTTCAAAAGGCCGCGGGATATGCGGGGCTGCAGGGACTGCGTTCAGCAATCTTTGTATCCGCGCTCGGCGTATTCTTCCACTACGCTCGTCGAAAAATCCCATTTGCTTGGCTTTTGCTATTAATGTTTGTCATGGCTTTTGGGTTGGGGACGCGCTGTCTTTTGCGGCCGTTTATTTTTAATCTTATCTGTGTTCAGATATTTCTTATAATTTTGCTCTGCTATCAGGACCATGGGAACCACAGAAAACTGTATTGGCTTCCTGCATTGATGATCCTTTGGGGGAATCTCCACGTTGGGAGTTTTATTTACGGACTTGGCTTAATAGGTGTTTTTTTGTTTTCGGAAATCATTCGATACACGGCAATAAAGCCTTCCCAGCCCGCCGCCATCAAGAAAATTAAAGAATTATCATTTATTTTAGCGCTGAGCATGGGCGCTCTTTGTATTAATCCGTACGGTCTCACCGGGGCGCTATTTCCTATCAAGGCCCTTTTAGTCCCCGGGTTTATCGATTTTTATGGAATGGGGCATATGACTTCAGAAATGCAGCCGCCTACGGAAATCTTTTCGATGCAGGGGGCATGGTTTTTTTTACTGCTCATTCCATCCGGCTGGATGTTAAGTATTGATCGAAAAGAAAATTTCACGGAAGCTAAATCCACGGGCTTGCCCGTGGATTTAGCTGCAGTACTTGCCCGTGGTTTCATGCCACGGGCAAGTGGCGACCCGAAGGGTCGTCCCTTGACGCAACTCATTCTTTTTTTGATCGCACTTCTTGGTTTCCTTTATGCGCGCCGCGGGGCGGATTTTTTTGTCATTATTGCGGCTTATGTTATTGCGCAGGGCGCACAAAGATTATCCTGGGGAAAACGTTGGCACAATTGGCCTGGCCATGCGGTGGGCGAGCGATTCATTTATGTTTTTATTATTTTTCTTTCCGTTTGTAATGTCATACACGCAGCCAATCAAAAAGTTTTTGTTAATAATCAACTTGTTAGAAAAATATTTTTACAAGAAGAGCCAGATAGCCCGCGCGCGGCTGTCCGATTCTTACTACAGCAGGGAATCGCCGGCCGCGTTTTTAACAGCTATGAATACGGCGGCTATATCGGCTGGTTGAGTTATCCGCGATTAAAGCCATTTGTCGATGGACGCCAGGCTAATCAGTGCGATTCGAAAATTTATTTGAGGATTTTGGCTGATCCTGATAAGTTTTGGCCGGCAGCCGAGCGGCAGTATCAATTCGACATCGTACTTTTTAACGCCAACGAAGCGTTTCATTATAAGTTCATGGATTATTTAGCCGCGAGAGCTGAGTGGCAATTGGTTTTTGTGGAAGGGCCGGTGGTGGTTTTCGTTAAACGCGGGAAATTTGTGCTTTCCCAAACAGCCGCGGATTTTGAGGAAAACTTAAAAACAACCAAAATTTCTTTAGAGAAGATTCCCCCGCCAATTTTAGAGAAGAAAAGTACGTGGGAGGCCAATATTAAAAATTTTTTTAACCCTTCCGTGGAGTATAATGCGCAATGGGAAACAGGCGCGATCCTTTACACTCTAGGATATAAGGACGCCGGGATCAAAATGGTTTCCGAGTCTGTTAAGGTATCCGGGGAAAAGAAGGCGATCCGTGTTTTGTCGTTAATGCTGCGGGATTACCAAAAATAAAAAAGGACGTTTTATTGAAGGAGCTATTCTTGCGATAAATAAAAATCCGAGGCCCGCCAATACCGGCTGAGTTTTTCTAATTCACATACCCAAACTCTTCCCGATGGCAGGGGGTTGTTCATCGGAAAATTTAAAACAACATAAAAACGCGCTAAGAGCCGGCCGTTGACTTTTTCAAATTTGACCTTTTTAATTTCATAAGATTTTAAATCATAAATGGGCGGAGATTTATTAACATCGAGGAAATAGCTGATGGCCGCGGCTGGATCATCTTTTAGCCAGTGATTGAAAATGGTTTTAGCCGTTGCGCTCGCTTTTTGGCGGTTGATCAGCGGAATAGCCACAAAATAGATGGTCAAAAAAAAGACCGCCGCCCCTAAAATGTATTTATTTTTCGTGCCCATAATTTTTGATCGCGGGTTAATCCGCGGACTTATCAGTAGAAAGAATTATCATGCACGTCCAAATTAATATGAATAATTTCGACGAGGAAAACTGTAAGAGAC
>CAYHTV010000129.1:0-4302 GCA_964359575.1 uncultured Planctomycetales bacterium | reverse complement strand
CTCTTACAGTTTTCCTCGTCGAAATTATTCATATTAATTTGGACGTGCATGAGTTTTGAGTTTTGCCTTATATTCTGCCGTAACCGTTGCATCAATCCCGCCGCGCGTATTCATCACCGCTTCCACTTTGGCCCAGCGCGGGCAGCACGCCTTGACAATATCATCCAAAATTTTATTCACCAAATGTTCATGAAAAATTCCCACATCGCGGTAAAACACCATGTAATATTTTAAAGATTTCAATTCCAGGCAGGTTTTCATCGGGGCATAAGTGATGTTGATCGCCGCGAAATCCGGCAATCCTGTCTTCGGGCAGATGCAGGTAAACTCCGCAATACTTAAAGAAATGATATATTCTCGATCCGGATATTGATTTTGCCAAACTTCGATCAATGGTGTCGGCAATTTCCTAACGTGCCTTTGCAGGCCTTCGTAAGTATTTTTCTTCATGCGGCTCCTAACGGATTCTCAAAAACTTATGCATTTGGGGCAGTATTCTAACATCGGCTAAGTGTTTTGAGCAATAATTATGATACGTTAAACATTTACTCATCACGCCATTTTGTAAATCAAATGTGTTAGGCTGTAAAATGAAAATGATTTTGGGATCGACCGCAGCGGCTATCTCTACGGAACGCTTAATATCCGCCATCTCTGTTTTACTCGAAATAACTGTTTTAATAAAAACGTCTTTCTGGCGCGCGATTTTCAAAAATGCGCGGTGTTCTTTCCAAAAAGCGCGCTGTTGAGTCGAGCTGGGCAATTTAATGTCCATCGCGACAATATCAACATCCTGAATGACTTTTTTCAATTCCTTATAAAGGACGCCGCTCGTTTCTAAATACACTTTAAGGCCGCTTTCCTTAATATACGGGAGCAACTGCTTAATAAAATCCGCCTGCAGCAGAGGTTCCCCTCCGGTTAAACTCACCGAATGACAGCCGGAGCTCAGCCGGCGAATTTCTTTCTGAAGCTGCGCGATGGAATAGTTTTTATAGTCCTTTGGGCCATCCCCAATTGCATCCGGCGTATCACACCAGATACAATGCATGTGGCATTCAAAAAAGCGCACAAAGATTTGCCGCACACCCGCATACGGCCCTTCGCCTTGGACAGACGAAAATATCTCTGAAATTTTGGCTGTCATTTTTTTGCTTCTACAAATCCCTTTTGCCGCAGCAAACAGCTATCACAGCGCCCGCACGGACTCCTCCCGCCTTCGTAACAGGACCACGTCAACTCATAGGGAACTTGTAATTTTAATCCTAACTTAATGATCTGAGCTTTGGTTTTATAGAGCAGCGGCGCGAAAATCTTTATTTGTTTCCCTTCCACGCCGGCCTTCATGCCTTTTTTCATCACCTTTTGAAACGCTTGAAAAAATTCCGGACGGCAATCCGGATAACCGGAATAATCAATTGCGTTAGCTCCGATAAAAATCACTCCCGCGCCGATCGCCTCGGCATACGAAGCCGCAAAGCTTAAAAAAATGATATTGCGCCCCGGCACGTAGGTGGAAGGGATTTCGTTAGGAATAACGCTGCGATTTTGCGGCAGCCGCAGATTTTTATCTAACAGCGATGAACCCCGCCAAGGCAGAGAAATCTTAACCACCTGATAATCACTGCCGCTCAACTGAGCAATTTTTTGCGCCTGAAAAATTTCTTTGCGGTGGCGCTGGCCGTAATCAAAAATCAAGGCATGCGCCTTAAAACCTTTGTTTTTCGCAAAATACAGCGTCGTGGCGGAATCAAGTCCACCGGACAATAAAATAATGGCTGATTTCATATCATGTCACACAGTCACAGGTCACGGGTCACAAGGTCACAAGTAACAACGTGTGACGTGCATGGACTGTGTGATCTTCATTTATAATACGTCACATCCGACGTCTCGGATTCCCAGACGCGGACTTTTTTAACCTTTAAAGGCTGACATACTTTACCGAATTCGTCAAAAATATATTGGGCGAGATTTTCCGTGGTGGGATTGGCGGTTTTGAAATAAGCCAGATCATTCAGGCACACATGGTCCATGTGCTTTAAAAAATCTTTCAATTGCTGTTTGATAACTTTAAAATCCACCACCATTCCCGTTGTATCCAAACGGCCGCTCTCGAGTGTGACCTCCACCTTCCACGTATGCCCGTGCAGATCTTTACAGTTGCCTGGGTAACCCCGCACAAAATGGGCTGAGGCAAAATCGCTTTTGATAGTAAGTTCGTACATTTTTTAAATCCTTTTCGCATCCCGGATAGCCCGGCCTAAAAACCGTTTCGCCAGTCTGCTAAAATGTTTCGGCTCATCGCTGACTAAAAATTCATAACGCGGTTTCGCCTTGGCAATTTTATTCTGCTGGGTGTATTCTAAAAGCTGTTTGACCTCGCGGGCGACTTCCTGGGCCGAATCCACCAGCACCACACCTTTCCCCATGACACTTTTTAAAACCGGCTTCAGCAAAGGGTAATGCGTGCATCCTAAAATCAGCGTGTCGATCTTGACTTTTTTCATGGCACCCAAATATTCCTCGGCAATATTACGGGTCACATCTTTTTCAAACCACCCTTCTTCAACCAGCGGCACAAACAGCGGGCAGGCCTGAAGAGCGACCTCGACTGCGGGATTCAAACGCTTGATTTCTCTCACGTATTCGCCGCTATTGATCGTCGCTGAGGTAGCGATAACCCCAACGCGCTGGTTGCGCGTTGTCTCAATTGCCTTTTGAGCGCCAGGCTTAATCACGCCCAAAATCGGCAGCGCAAATGATTCCCGCAACATCGGCAGCGCGAAACTTGATGAGGTATTACAGGCCACCACAATCATTTTGACCTTATATTTCAGCAATGTTCCGACATTTTCTTTGGAAAAACGGATAATGGATTCTTTGGATTTTGTTCCATACGGAACGCGGGCGGTATCGCCAAAATACACGATATCCTCATTTGGCAGCAGCCGCAGCAATTCCTTCACCACGGTTAATCCGCCTAACCCAGAATCAAAGACCCCAATGGCGTAATTTCGATTATTGTTTGGCATAATTTAAAAGGCTTTCGGCAATGCCATCGGCCATTTTTTGCCGGTATTCATCGCTGGCCAGCAGGCGCTCTTCCCGCGCATGCGTCAAGTACCCCACTTCCACCAAGATGGCCGGAATAAAAGTATTGCGCAGAACAAAAAACCTCGCCTCTTTGTGCCCGCGCGTCGCGGCGTCCATATACTGGACGGTATCGCGCGCCATGTGCGCGGCCAAGGCTTTCGATTCAGCCTGTTTATAAACGTAAAGCATCTCACTGAGAATTTTTTCTAAGTGGGCTGAACCTTGTTCCATCGACAAACGGCTGAACATGATATCTTGATTTTTGAGGCGCTGCTCTTCCTTCCTATCTTTATTTAAAAGCTGCCCCATGTAATACACTTCCAACCCGTCGATGTTTTTCGACGGATTGGCGTTGGCATGGACACTGACAAAAAGATCGGCTTGCGAGCGGGCGGCCATCTCGGTGCGTTTCTCAAGAGAAATAAATTCATCCCTTTCCCGCGTCATGATAACATCGATCCCCTTTTCAGATAAATTTTTGGCCAACCGACTAGCGATATCCAAAACCACATTCTTTTCTTTTAAGCCGGATCGGCTCATCGCCCCGGGATCCTTGCCCCCGTGCCCGGCATCAATGACAATTTTCTTAAATTTCTCAATAATAAAATCCGCGCCTGTTTTGAACCGGCTCAAAATCTTCTCCTCAAAATCCGGCGGCACGATGATTGCGTTGCGCACCCGCTTCACGGGCGAGCTCAGCGTGATTTTATTTTTGCCGATGACGACCATGTCGCTGCCCACTAAGACCTTGGCCCGCAGATTAAACCCTTTGAGCGTCACCACCTGCGAAACGCTGTCCCAGTCGAATTCAATATTCCTGCGGTCGCACAAATCTTTCAGGCTCGTTGTGGCGGCGGTTCCCCCCTTAGGAACGCTGGCGCATCCGCCTATCCATACAACTGACAAAATACAAAGGAATATATTTAACCCAGATTTTGCAAAGCAAAATCTGCCCGAAGGGCCGCCCAGAAAAATCGCGAAGAGATTTTTCTGTTTCGGCGGGGTAATCCCGGATTTTTGCCCGCACAATTTTGTGCGCAATTTGTGTGTGCGTGCAAAATCCGGGATTAAAAAAAAATTTTGCGGAAAAGTGAATTTTATCAATGGATTCCCGCCTCCGCGGGAATGACGCAGGAGTTAATTTGGACCAATGATAGTGTCGGAAAACATCCTTTCAGTGTCATTGCGAGCGCTTTTTGCGAAGCA
>CAYHTV010000128.1:0-4306 GCA_964359575.1 uncultured Planctomycetales bacterium | reverse complement strand
GATTAATGGTTTTGCAAGAGGCAGATTTAAATATCAAGCGCAGCCGCCTGAAGAGCGAGTACGCCGTAGAAGTGGCCGTGGTAAAATTGTGTACTTTAATTTAAAGTTGTCTCTTTGAGATTATTATGGGCCTTTGTACAACTAAAGAAAAAAATTTGGATTTATCATTGAGGAGACAAAGGCCAATATTGACTACCTCAATTCTTTTGGTTCTACAAAGGTCAATATAAAGCGGTCACTAATCTGCTGTAGCGGGATTTTCGGCGGGCAGCGGTATTTTTAGGAAGGATATGGCGTTTTGCGGCTTTATCCAATTTTTTGAAAACAATCTTTAAGTCGGAATGTGCCTGCGTTTTATTTTTGGCCGCGACAACACTAAGAAATTTTTTAATAGTTTTCTTTAAATCTTTGCGGATAGCGAGATTGTGCGACTTTCGGTGAAAAGCCTTGCGTAGTTCTTTGGCGCTTGTTTTTCGTTGAGGCAAAGTACTCACTCCTTTCCATTAACAAATAAGGCCATTAATATATCAAAGAGAAAAATTGATGTCAACTAATAAATCGGACCCCCCGCACTCTCATCATGCCCTGATCAAATCAACTTCAATTATTTCGGCAGGGACATTGACTTCGCGCTTTTTGGGATTTTTGCGTGATATTATCATTGCCAAATTTTTAGGGACCGGCATGAAAGCGGATGCTTTTTTCGTGGCGTTTCGCATTCCAAATTTATTCCGCGAACTTGTCGGCGAGGGAGCGGCCAACTCGGCTATAGTCCCGGTCTGCTCCGAATACGCTCACAAAAAGGACCAATGGGCCCTGTGGAATTTCATCAGCGTGGTTTTTGTTTTAGGCGCGATGATCCTCTCCGTGTTGACCATCATAGGGATTGCCGCGGCCCCTTGGATCGTTAAGTGGATTGCACCTGGATTTAGCCAGGAGCCGGAAAAATTGCAGCTTACCGTGCAATTGACTAAATTTATGTTCCCGTATTTGATTTTGATTGGTTTGACGGCGTATGCGATGGCGGTTTTGTATACTTTCAAATCTTTTTTTGCGCCGGCATTCGGGCCGTGCCTTCTTAACATGGCGTTGATTTTAAGCGTTTACGTTGTTTCGCATACCGCATTAGAACCGGTCTTTGGGTTAGCGATTGGTGTTCTCGTTGGAGGAATATTACAGCTTTTTCTTCAGCTGTCCACGCTTAAGAAAATGGGTTTTCAATTTATTTTCCCAAAGGATTTGCGGCATCCAGGCGCTTTGAAAATCGGACGGCTTTTACTGCCGCGGATTTTTGGCGCGGGCATTTATGAATTGAATGTTTTTGTGGATACGTTTTGCGCTTCGTTATCGGTGTTCGTGGGGTTGGGTGGTATTTCCGCGATTTATTACGCTAATCGGATTATCCAGTTTCCCATGGGGATTTTTAGCGTGGCGCTGGCTTCCGCGGCATTACCGGCATTTTCCGGGATGGCGGCCGCTAATGATCACGCAAGATTCAAGAAAACTTTAATCTTTGCGATAAAAAATATTTTTTTTATCCTCTGCCCGATGAGTATGATGCTGGTTCTATTGGCCACACCGATTATACGAGTGTTATTTGAACGCGGCGAGTTCAACGCGCATTCAACGCAGATCACGTCTTTGGCGTTGGTTTTTTATGCCATCGGGTTGTTCAGCTTTGGCGGTGTCAAAATTTTAGTAACGGCCTTTTACGCTCTACAGGATACCAAAACGCCGGTGAAAGTGGCGGCGCTGTGCCTGGCGATTAACGCGGTACTCAATTTTGTTCTCATGATACCTTTAAAGATCGGCGGCATTGCCTTGGCGAGTTCGATCGCGGGGATTGTCAATTTTGGGACATTGTTTTATCTTTTAAATAAAAGATGGGGAGATTTGCAGGAAGGGATCGGGTTATATGTGCTTAAAATTATCGCCGCGACGATTCTCACCGGGCTGTTTATTTATTTTGGCTGGGCGCACATTCCTTTCACCACTGAACTTCCCAAACTGATTCTCAGCGGATTTTTTGCTTTTGTCCTCTATGGCAGCCTGTGCTATTCTTTGCGCGTGGAGCAAATGCATAGAATTCTCGCCTGGATGAGAGAATGGTATGACTCTCAAAGAAAAGATTAAATCGCTTCCGCTGACCAGCGGCGTGTATTTGATGAAAAACGCTTCCGGCACGGTTATCTATGCTGGGAAGGCTGTTTCACTGCGCCAACGCGTCCAATCCTATTTTCGTAAATTTCCGACGGTTTCGAAGACCGATTATTTGGTTTCGGAAATTGCGGATATTGAGTATATTCTAACACATAGCGAGGCGGCGGCGCTGATCCTTGAGGCAAGCCTTATTAAACAGCATCAACCCAAGTATAACGTTGATTTGCGCGATGACAAAAGCTACCCGTATATCGAAATCACTAAGGAAAAATTTCCCAGAGTGCGCATTGTGCGCCCGCGTGTTAAAAATGCCAATTCCCTTTATTACGGCCCTTATGTGCAACCACAGCTGGTCCGAGAGGCTTTAACCATTATCCGCAGGATCTTTCATTTCCGTACCTGCGATCCATTCCCCCATAAAGCCTGTTTGGATTTTCACATCGGTTTATGTGACGCGCCGTGCATCGAACATATTTCCCAAAAGGAATATGCCAAAAATATCCGCCATGTCCGTCTCATCCTGGAGGGAAAAAAGGATGAGCTGTACGCGAATTTAAAAAGGGACATGGAGGAATTGTCGCGCGCCAAAAGATTTGAAGAGGCCGCCAAAGTCCGCGACCAATTGCAGGCGATTGGCGCGCTGTATTCTGGCACAAAAGACATTAACTATTATAAAGAGGCGGAACAGCTGCAGCGTGTCTTGAATTTACCGCGCCGGCCTGAGCGCATCGAGGCCTTTGATATTTCCAATATCATGGGCCAGCAGGCAGTGGGTTCGATGGTTTCTTTCTTTAACGGCAAGCCGGATAAAACTAACTACCGCCGGTTTCGCATCAAAGAGGTTGAGGGTATCGATGATTTTAAGATGATCGCCGAAGTGGTGCGGCGGCGGTATACGCGTTTGAAACGGGAAAACCTGCCGTTCCCGGACTTGATTTTAATAGACGGCGGCAAAGGGCAGTTGTCCGCGGCGTGCGAGGAATTAAAGAGACTAGAGGTTAGCATTCCCATTATTTCGCTGGCTAAGCGGGAAGAAGAGATTTTCCTTCCTAACAAAAGAAGTCCCGTTATTTTACCGCGTGAATCATTAGGATTAAAATTGCTGCAACGGGTGCGAGATGAAGCGCACCGTTTTGCGGTTTCCTATCACCGGTTAAAACGGAAAAAAGATGTTTTTGCGCGGAATTAATTTTTTTCTTGTCAGAACGCGAGTTTTGAGTAAACTAACAGAGTGCTAAGCAACACGATTTCCCTCGCATAATCAAAGCTGCCCCGTAAATCCAATGGGGCGGTCATTGCCTTCCAATAGAAAGGGGAAATCGCATGCACCATCCCATTCAAGAATACAAAACGTCTATTTGTTTTTGGCCTTCTGACGACCGTCCGCGCGAACGCTTATTGAAATACGGTGAACACAAACTGACCAACAGTGAGTTGCTGGCGATCCTTTTACGGACCGGCGTGAAGGGCGAAAGCGCGGTTAGCCTGGCGCGAAATCTGTTGGCGAAATTTAAAACCTTTCGCAATATGAGCCATACAGACAGCCGCGACTGGGGAGGATTTAAGGGTTTAGGCGATGCCAAAATTGCCCAAATAAAGGCCGCGTTGGAAATCGGCCGGCGCTTCCGCGAAGAGGAAGCAAAGGAGGAGCGGGTACAAATTAAATCCGCCAAGGATATTGTGGAAATTCTGATGCCGCGGATGCGGGATTTGAAGAAAGAGGTTTTCAAGGTGGTTTATTTAGACGGTCAAAACCGCCTCATTGCTATTGTGGAAGAAAACGAGGGCACGGTGAATTATGCCTCACCGGTCATCCGAGAAATTTTTCAACGGGCCCTGCAGAATTTTGCAATTGCGATCATTTGTCTGCACAATCATCCATCTGGCAAGGCTGCGCCCAGCCTGGAAGACCGCAGTTTTACTCGGCGGCTCGCTGACGCCGGCATGACCTTAGGGGTCAAGGTCTTAGACCACATCATTATTGGCGATGATGAATTTTACAGCTTCGCGGAAAAGGGTGAGATGTGAGATTTATTGATAGAGTCATGAACCCAGCGCCCAATAATTGAAAATATTTTTTTTTGGGAGTGTTTCAAGAAAACTCCTCACTTCGTTCGTACTGATTTTCCCTTAAATATTTTAGAGG
>CAYHTV010000127.1:0-4410 GCA_964359575.1 uncultured Planctomycetales bacterium | reverse complement strand
TATTAAAGATTGCTTCGCTTCGCTCGCAATGACACGAAACTTGCACACGGCGTATCTTATTATTTCTGCAGCTCATCCATCAAGATAATCGACTCGGCAATATCTTTCATCAAACGGCACGAGTCCATGCTCTTTTTGTGGATAATTTTGTAGGCGGCCTCTTCCGAAAGATGATTCATGCGCATGAGGATCCCTTTGGCCCGCTCGATAAGCTTGCGCGTTTCCAAGGCCTCTTTGGCGCGCAGGGTCTCTTCCATAAGCTTCGTGTTCTCCACCGCCACGGCGGCTTGATTGGCCACCATCTGTAAAACATCAATTTCATCTTGGCTGAAATGATGCGGCATTTTAGTATAGACATTAATAATGCCAATCGCGCGGTCTTTGACAATCATCGGCACCGAAAGCATTGAAGTAAGATCTTCTTTAACCGCTAAATCCCGGTACAAATAGCGCTCTTCTTTGCGCACATCATAAACCGTAAGCGGCCGGCGCGCCTTTACAACCTCGCCGCTGATGCTCCCCTGCACGGTCACATTGGGTTTTCTTTTGTAATCTTCACTTAAACTCTGTGTCGCCTTAATCGCCAATTCCTCGCCTTTTTCATCCAGCAGCATAATCGAACAAATTTTCGAATTCAACATCTCCGCCGTCACAACAACGATCAAGTTCAAAATTTCATCGAGATAGCGCTGAGACGTAATCGAATGGCTCACCTTAATCAAACTGTCAAATTGGGTGGCCTTTGTTTTGGTTTCCAAATAGAGCCGCGCGTTGACAATCACGCCGCCGATCTGCTTCGCGATCGTATGAATCAAATTGACCGTATTGCGCGCGTAATCATGCGGCCTTTTATGCTGAACATTGATAACCCCTATGGCCTTGCCTTGATACACGATCGGAACAGAAAGAAAAGCCTCGTAGCGATCTTCCGGAAGCACATCAAAATTTTTAAAGCGCGGATCCCGGTAGGCGTTCTTTTTGATGGCAACGAGTTTATTTTCGCGGGCCACCCAGCCCGTGATCCCTTCGCCGATTTTTAAATTGACTTTCCCCAGCTCTTTTTTATGCGGCGTCTTTGATGCCCAAAGCACCAAATGCTCGCGTTTATCGTCAAAAAGATAGATAAAGACCGAATCAGCTGTTGTCATCTCGGTCACAATCTTGACGATTTCATTCAAAATCAAGTTTAAATCCAATTCCGAGCTTGTGATGTCAACGATCGTGCGCAAGATCTTTAACTCTTGCGCCATGCTGATATTGAGCTTTTTATTCTGTTTTCGATTTTCGGCCATATAAAAATAAAAAAACCTTCAGCGGGGAGGGGTTGTAATTTATTTTGAAGTTGTTATACTCATTTTATGACATCTCTCATTGCTATTATCATTCTGGTGGCGTGTTTTGGTTTGATGGCCATCGGCCTTATCTTCGCTAAAAAGGTTCTAAAACGCGGCTGTTCCCTGGGAGACGACTGTACTTGCAAAAAGAATCCCGAAACTTCTTCCGTTGAATGATAGTGTCGGAAAACCCTCCCGGTGTCATTGCGAGGAGCGTAGCGACGAAGCAATCCAGGAAAGATTGCTTCGCAAAAAGCGCTCGCAATGACACTGACAGGAGGTTTTCCGACACTATCGAATGCGAACATAAGGAATAGCCCTTCCCAAAAGTTTCAACCAAAAGAATCAAAAGCAATCATTTCTTTGGGCACGCCCAGCGAGGCCAGCATCTTTTGCACCGCGTCGATCATCATCGGCGGACCGCACAGATAATATTCCACTTCTTCGGGCTCTTCATGATTTTTTAAATAATTATCATATAAAACCTGGTGGATAAACCCTTTATGTCCCGTCCAATTGTCCTCGGGCAGGGCCGCGGAAAGCGCCACGTGGTATTTGAAATTGGGAAAATTCTTTTCAATTTCTTGAAAATCTTCGGTGTAAAACATCTCGCGTTTAGACCGCGCGCCATACCAATAACTCACCTTGCGCTGGCGCGTTTTCAAAGTATGAAACAGATGAAACAAGTGGCTGCGCAGCGGCGCCATCCCGGCTCCACCGCCAATGTAAATCATTTCCCGCTTTGTGTCCTTAATAAAAAATTCTCCGTACGGGCCGCTCACCGTCACCTTATCGCCGGGCTTTAACGCAAAAGCATAAGATGATGCCTTGCCCGGCGGAAGCGACATGTCGTTTGGGGGCGGGGTAGCGATACGGATGTTGAGCATGACAATTCCTTTCTCCCCCGGATGATTCGCCATCGAATACGCGCGAAAAATCGATTCGTCATTCTTAGCCTTTAAATCCCAAAGATTAAATTTGTCCCAATCCGGATGGTATTGTTTTTCAATATCAAAATCTTTAAAATTTGTCACATAAGGCGGGACATCCAATTGTATATATCCCCCTGCTTTAAAATTTAAATCCGCTCCCGCCGGCAGCTCTAAAACCAGCTCTTTGATAAAAGTCGCCACATTACGGTTGGAGCGGACCGTGCAGTCAAATTTTTTAATATGAAAGACTTCATCCGGGATACGGATCTTCATATCATTGCGGACTTTGACCTGGCAAGAAAGCCGCATATGGTTTTTTTGTTCCCGCCGGCTCAGCTGGCCTGTCTCCGTTGGCAGAACATTGCCCCCGCCTTCTAAGACTTGGCACTTGCACATCGCGCACGTTCCGCCGCCGCCGCAAGCGGATGGCAAGAATATTTTCGTGTTGGCAAGCGTACGTAAAAGACTTTTTCCAGCGGGGACTAAAATCGGCTGCGGATCGTCATTAATAAAAATCTTGCAATCGCCGGCCTTCACAACATTCTTCTCAACCAATGCTAAAAGGGCGACCAGCAAAATAATTAATAGAGTAAAAACCAACGTGCTAATTAAAATGTAAAATATGAGAGCCACACCTACCCCAATTTTAACTTTACAATCGTATGCCGGCGAAACACATAAAGCCCATGGACATCAGACCGGATAAAAGCATGGTAATCCCCAGCCCGCGTAACGGCGCCGGGATATTGGAATACCACAGTTTCCGGCGGATGGCCGCCATCGCGATAATCGCTAACGCCCAGCCGATACCGCCGCCCAAGCCAAACACCACGGATTCTAAAAAAGTATAATTGCGCTGATCCATGAAAAGCGCGGCGCCTAAAATCGCGCAATTCACCGCAATCAGCGGCAAGAAAATTCCCAGGGCGCTGTAGAGGACAGGGCTTAATTTTTCAACCAGCATCTCAACAATCTGGGTCATCGCCGCAATAACTGCGATAAAAGAAATAAAAATCAAAAACGTCAAATCAAGCGAGGCAAGCGCCGGAATACCGGTCCACGCCAAAGCCCCTTTCACTAAAAGGAAATTTTTAATGGCCCAGCACGCCGGTGTACAAATCACCATCACAAAAATAACCGCGATACCCAGACCAACGGCTGTATCGATTTTTTTCGAGCAGGCAATATAGGAACAATTGCCTAAAAAAAAGGCCAATAAAATATTTTCTACAAAAATACTCTTTAAGGCTAAATTGATATAATGTACCGCGTCCATCGTCTTCTCCTGTCTATTCTAACGTCATGTGCGAGTTTTTATTATCTGTGTCATTACGAGGAGCCGCAAGGCGACGAAGTAATCTTTTTTCTATTAAAGATTGCTTCGCTTCGCTCGCAATGACACGAAACTTGCACACGGCGTATTCTATGTTAATTTTCGGCGTAACCCGAGACAGCTCGCTGAATCCAAATAATGATACCCAGCAAGAAAAATGCTCCCGGCGCCAAAACCATCATTCCATTATTGATATATCCACTTGTATACAACG
This sequence comes from uncultured Planctomycetales bacterium, assembly GCA_964359575.1. Lineage (GTDB taxonomy): Bacteria > Omnitrophota > Gorgyraeia > Zapsychrales > GWA2-47-8 > 2-02-FULL-48-11. The sequence continues at coordinate 597 of CAYHTV010000127.1, read as the reverse complement.
CCTGGGGAATCACCTGGTAGCCTAAAAGCGTGCCTGATCCAAAAATCTCGCGGATGATCCCAATAATGATAAGAATCGCGCTGTACCCCAGGCCATTGCCTAATCCATCGAGAAAGGACTTCCATGGAGGATTTCCCATGGCAAAGGCCTCGAGCCGTCCCATGACGATGCAATTCGTGATGATAAGGCCGACAAAAACACTCAACTGCTTGCTGACATCAAAAAAATAAGCCCGCAGGATTTGATCGATGGAAATGACCAAGGTAGAAACCACAGTCAACTGCACAATAATTCTAATCTTGGAAGGAATAAAATCTCTGATAGATGAAATAACCACATTCGACATCGCCGTTACGAAGGTTAAGCCAAACGCCATAAAAAGCGCCGCTTCTAATTGGGTTGTTACGGCGAGCGCAGAACAAATTCCTAAAATTTGAAAAGTGATGGGATTCGCATCCCACAGGCCATCCCTAACGATTTTCTGATTCTTTTTCGATAAAAGAGCTTCGGCCATAACAGCCTCCTTGTGAATAAATTGGAATTGTCAAAAGTTTTTAGTTTAAATCTCTTTATCGTTTAAATTATCAACAAGTTCTG
>CAYHTV010000126.1:0-4448 GCA_964359575.1 uncultured Planctomycetales bacterium | reverse complement strand
CCAAAGGGGAGAAGGAATTATAACATCAGAAATTAATGTTACAATGTACTAGTGTGGTGTTTCATAAATCCCCATGCACGTCCAAATTAATATGAATAATTTCGACGAGGAAAACTGTAAGAGACATGGATCTGTCATCCCCGAATGCTTTTGTCGGGGATCCAGGGTTCTCGACTGGATTCCCGCCTTCGCGGGAATGACAAAATGCTAATTAAGACAGCATTGTTTCCATATAATTTTTTACTATTAAGCTTTGTACAACCATTAGTACCGTGTTACCTCAATGATATTCAGGAGAACACGGTACAATACCGCGTTCCTCTAATAAATACAAAATTTAGGAAACGCGGTATAGCAATAATTTTAAGAGAACAAAGCGACCTGCCTGATGATCTCGTCATAAGACGAGCTCATCAGGCAGGAATATTGACTACCTCCTGCTTTTGGTTAAGCAAAGGTCAATAAAATTATCCCAAAAATCTTTTTGTCCAGAACCCTTGGCCATCCGCATACTGAAATTTTTTATGTAAAGATTTTAAACCTTCAGCGTCGTCGATATCCCACCATTTTTTTAAAAGGCAAACGCGCTTGCCCAGACTTTCCGCGTTTTGTAACGTTGTTTTGAGCACTTGATCACAACTCCACGCCACATCCTTAAATAAATTCTGGCATGGGGCATTAACGCCAATAAGGTAATATCCTCCATCATAACTCGGCCCTAAAACAACATCCTTTTTACTGAGCCTCTTAAAAGCCTGCTTAATATATTCTGCCGGCAAAGTCGGGGCGTCAGAGCCGATGATGACGGTGCCGCGCGCGCCGAATTTCTGAGCATATTGAAATGCCTGATGCATGCGCTCCCCTAAATTTTTTCCCTTTTGTCTATAAAAAATACACTGCGGAAAAATCTTCTTAAGATAACGCGGCTGCTTCTGCCAAACATCATAAGCCAGAATTTTAAGCGGACAATCCACGCGTCCGACAAGAGCGCTGGTATCTTTTAAAAACGCTTTATAGAGTCCAAGGCAATCTTGAGCCGATAACAGAGTGCCTAATCGCGTTTTGACGCGGCCCAGCTCTGGTTCTTTCGCGAAAATAATAAGGCACGCTGGGGCTGATTTCAATGCGCTGATTTTTTTCCCCATATTTTTTGTAAAAACTGGTCCCGTCCGGAGTTGAACCTATAAAATTTGTATTGAAAGGGATTTTTCCTGTAATAATCCTGATGATATTCTTCCGCCGGATAAAAGACGGAAGCGGGGATAATCTCCGTCACAATAGGCTCTTGAAAGGGGCCGGTTTGGGTCAAATTTTCTTTCGATGCCTCGGCGATTTTACGCTGTTCTTTGGTGTGGTAAAAAATCGCTGAGCGGTATTGCCCGCCCCGATCCACAAATTGCCCGCCCTTATCCGTCGGATTGATATTACGCCAAAAAATGTCTAATAATTCCTCGTAAGTGATTTGCGCCGGGTCATACGTGATCTGGATCGCTTCCACATGCCCGGTTGTGCCGGAGGAAACTTCTTTGTACGCCGGATTTTCTTTATGGCCGCCGGTGTACCCGGAAATCACCGATGCAACACCTTTGCGCCCCTCAAAAGCTGTTTCGACACACCAAAAGCATCCGCCGGCAAACGTCGCCTTTTCGAATTTTATGGAATTGAGTTCATTCATTTTATTCATATTATTCTCCTGTGCCTTAATTTCGATAAAATTGAGCGAAACGGAATTAATGCAATAGCGTTTGTAGGCCGGCGCCGGCCCGTCATCAAAGACATGCCCTAAGTGAGCGCCGCAGCGCGGGCAATGCACTTCCGTGCGCCGCGCAAAAAAAGTGTTATCCTCCTCGTAAGCAATATTCTCCGGCGCGATCGGCTTGGTATAACTCGGCCAGCCGGTTCCGGAATCAAATTTGTCTTTCGAATTAAAAAGATTGGTCGCGCAGCGGATACATTGATAGATTCCTTTATGCTTATTGTTCCAATATGTCCCCGTGAAGGCGCGCTCCGTACCTTTCTTCTGAGTGACCTGAAACTGCTCTGGCGTTAACAATTTCTTCCATTCTTCGTCGGTTTTGTGAATTCTTTCCACTTCTTCGTAAGTGTTTTTTTGTGCATCATAAATTTTTATTTTTCCCGGCTGATCGTTTTTCATACCACTCACCCCCTGATTCACAAATAATAAAATCGGAATAAAAGTTAACCCTAATCGACGCATCATGGACACCTCCTAAATATCTTCTCCTTTTATTTTCGCCGGAAAATCCAGACATGATTCAATTGACCCCCGACAGAAACATTCGGGGGTGACACATACCAAGAAGTGTTGGACTCACTACACTAGTACATTGTAACAGAAATTTATGATCCAATGGCCCCTCTCCCTTTTTCAGGGAGAGGGAAGGGTGAGGGTTAAAGATCGATGAAGATATCCCCCTCATCCTAGCCTTCTCCCCTTTTTTGGGGAGAAGGAATTAGCACAGAAAATAATTTTACAAGGTACTAGAACCTGTCCAGAAATTTCTCATGAGTTTTCTAGTGCGGGTGGCCCGAGCCAGACAAAAGACTATGCTCGCGGCAATAATTCACAATCCTTTGGATAAACACCGGGCCAAATGCTTTCAGTTTTTGCTCGCCAACCCCCATAATCCTAAGAAAACTCGGTGAATCCGTTGGGAAATCGCGGGCCATTTGCCTTAACGCCGTATCCGCAAAAATCACAAATGGCGGCACACCGCGCTTATCCGCCAGTTGTTTGCGCAGGCGTCGTAATTCTTCAAACAGGCCTTCATTGTAAACAGAATTTTTATCCATTCGATCAAATGATTTCTTCGTTAGATCTTTGGAAACCGTGCGTAACTGAGGCAGCATCAAAAGTTCTTGGCCTTTTAAAAATTGCCGGCCAGCGGTGGTAATTTCAATCACAGGATACTCGCCGGCGGTTTTGGCCAAAAGACCTTTTTCAATAATGAGGCCGATGATCTCTCGCATCTGCGATTCACCAAAATTTTTACCCTGCCCGTAACAAATCAATTGATCGTGCCTAAATTTTAGAATTCGCTCATTTCGGGAACCCCGTAAAATATCGACAATATACTGACATCCGAACCGGCTTCCGGTTGCGACGACACTTTCCAAAATCCTCCGGCCAATTGCATCCGCGTCAAACTCTTCCTTAGGACGCACACAGCGATCACAGCGCCCACAATTTGTCTTCTCATAATTTTCTTCAAAATATTCCAGCAAATATTTCCTGCGGCATCCAAATCCTTCACAAAAGGCCACAATCCTGTTTAGCTTATCTGTACCGCGCTGGCGCTCTGAGATGTCCTCAATTTGATTGATAAAATATTCCTGTTTAAACCTGTCTGCATAAGAATAAAACAAAACACACCTCGCAGGAAGCCCATCGCGCCCCGCGCGCCCGGTTTCTTGATAATATCCTTCAATCGACGACGGCAGAGCATAATGCACCACCAAACGGATATCCGGCTTATCAATACCCATACCAAAGGCGATCGTCGCGGTGATAATAGGCGTTTCATCTTTAATAAACCTGTCCTGAATGGCGTGGCGCTCTTTTGTATCTAAGCCGGCGTGGTAGCTTTCCGCTTTCAGCCCTCGGGCACGAAGGTTTGCTGCCAAATCTTCCGTGTCTTTGCGGGAGAAACAATAAATAATCGATGCCCGGTCTTTGTGTTGCGGTGAAGACAAAATTTCCAAAAGTTCCTTAAACGCGTTATCTTTAGGAATAATATCGTAATGAAGATTGGGGCGGTTAAAACTGGAAAGAAACGTGCGCGGTTGTTTTAGATGCAGATGTTCAATAATATCTCTTCGGACACGGGGTGTTGCGGTCGCTGTGAGCGCGACCATACCAGCCTTGGGAAAATCGTCCCGCAAATCTTTAAGGTTTAGATAATCCGGACGAAAATCATGCCCCCACTGGGAAATACAATGCGCTTCATCAACGGCGATACAACTCACTTTGAGTTCGCGCAGAAATTCACGAAAAAATTCAATAGCCAATCTCTCCGGCGATGCGTAAAGTATCTTGACTTCTCCATTTCGCAAACGCGCTTTGATCGCACCAATCTCATGACCAGTCAAACTGCTGTTGATAAGCTCAGCCGGCACACCGCTGGTCTTCAGCCCGTCAACCTGATCTTTCATAAGGGCAATCAGCGGCGAGACAACCAGCGTCAGTCCGTCAAACACCAGAGCCGGCAGCTGATAACACAGCGACTTCCCCCCGCCGGTAGGCATCAAGACCAAAGCATCCTGTCCGGTCAGCACATGCCGGACAATGTCCTCCTGCAAAGGCAGAAAACGATCAAAGCCGAAATAATTTTTCAATAATTCCGACAGATTTTTTGTATCATGACCCGTGGTCATTTTATTGACTCTTTCTTTATCAATAAAAATTTATAATTGACTATCCCTTCTCT
>CAYHTV010000125.1:0-4449 GCA_964359575.1 uncultured Planctomycetales bacterium | reverse complement strand
CTCAGACGCATGTGTTTACGTACGACAATACGGCGAATCGCAAAACCGCGGATGGGGTGAGTTACATGCCGAATAATTTGAATCAGTACACGCTCATCGGCACGCAGGCGTATTTGTACGATGATAATGGGAATCTCACCAACGACGGCACAAAGACGTACCTGTATGATGAGGAGAACCGTCTGATCCAAGCCACGAGTCCCGGGTCACTGGCTACGTATCAATACGACGCTTTTAACCGTCGTGTGTCAAAGGATGTTAACGGCACGAAGACGTATTTTCTCAGCGATGGTGACCGCGAAGTCGAAGAACGCGACGCTTCAGGCGCGCTTTTAGCCGATTACGTCTTTGGCGATTCAATCGACGAAGTCCTCACCATGACCCGTACTGGTTCAACGTATTACTATCACTCCGACGGCCTCGGCAGCGTCACCGACTTAACCGACGCATCGGGAAATGTTGTTGAGAGTTACGACTACGACATTTACGGCCAGCCGTCAGCACTCTCGGCCGTCGGCAATCCCTTCTATTTCACTGGCCGCCGCTTCGATCCCGAGACGGGGTTGTACTATCAGCGTGCCCGGATGTACGATCCTTCACTCGGTAGATTTCTCCAAAGAGACCCGATTGGGTATTATGATTCGATGAATCTATTTCAGTACGCCTTTAATTCCCCCACGAATTTTGTTGATCCGTATGGGGAGTTTGCTTTTTTGGCCCTTTTACCACTTTTGTATGCCGGAATTGAAATAGGTCTTTCGGCCTTAGACGCTTATTCGACGGGTAGCACGTTGCTTGATCCGTGCGTTGGTGGAAGAGAGAAGGCGCTATCAGCAGGGTTATTCCTTGTAGGCGCATTAGCACCGGGTGGAGGGTATTCGACTTTAGGGAAAAAAATTGCAGAAAGAGGCACAAGTAAGATAACCACTGTTTTGGGAAGAAGAGATTTTACAAAAAAATTTATTAATAAACCACAATTTAATGTTTTAAATTTAAAAGATAGTAAATGGACATGGGCGAGAAACAAATGGTTTCTAGATAAGGCCGTTGCCAGAGGAGATAATATCTATGTAAGAACGAAAAATGCGGGAGAGACTACTCAAATGGAGATTAAGTATCTTGAAGAAGTACATGGTTATGTTAAACAGGGTAATTGGATGGTAAAACCGTAATCAAAGAGGTGTGGTAAATGAAACAATTTATTTATAAAAAAGAATTTGTAGAAAAAGCTATAAGAAAGATATTCCAAAATAAAAATATTGATGATGTTCTGCGGGTTTTAAACAGATATCAGGGGAGTACCTCAGATGGAAAAAGACGTGTACAATTAGCAATTTTAAAGATTTGTGAAGGTGATTATGAAAAACTTGATTATTATGTTGATGTTGCAAACAGGGACTATAGAGATATTTTAATGTTGGCTGAATTTGATGAAAAGAAAAAATGCGAATTGGAAGAACCTTACAAAGATTTATTAGCATAGATTCCAGAGTCGATAAGTAGACGCTGTTGCAATTTGTTCAGGTGTTGATGGAAGCCTTGATCTATTTTTCTAATTTTTAAAATAAATGGAAAAAAATATGACCCTGAAGAGAAAGGGAGAGCATAACGAATTCTGGGGACACAATAGAATGGCACTGAGTTAAGGATTTTCGCAAATAATAAATGCCATTTTGGGGCTCTAAAGTCAAAGAATCTTAGTAGAAAAGATCGAAAAATTAACTTTATTGAGATTTGCCAGCCTTCTTTAGGCTTAATAATGACAAAAATATAGGGGATTTCCCTTAAGTCAGTGCCATTCGGGACACAATACTTAACTCGGAATAATTCAGTATGATGTCCCTCGAATTCCCCCACATTAATTTATTGATAGATTCTGTTCTTTGAAAATTCGCAGGGAAGGGTTCAGTGGCCTCTATTAGGGGTCATAGTATTTAACGTTTGTGTGTTGGATGAGAGATGTTGTTCAATTACCGTTCAGGCATATTCGAAAAAATAGACCTTATCGGTTTCAATTGGCACTCTTATCCGTTAATAGCATTTAGTATGGGAATATAAGTGGTCGAGTGCTCAAAAAATGGGAGTCGCCCTTTTTTTAAAAAAAGTAAAGTAGGATAATACGAGGAGGTGGGTGTGAAAAGAATTATTTTTGTTTTGGCAATGATGTTTTTGATGGGATGTGGTGGGCAGGATCAGGCCGCGATCACAGAGAAGAAGGAGAAAACTTCTCCAATGCCGTCAATGGCAAGCAATCCGAGCATCCAGGTTGATAAGCTCTTACAGCAGGCGACGAGCAGTTTGCAAAAGGGCGACTATTTAGCCGCTATTAAAACATTAGATGTGGCGATTCAAAGAGATCGGCAAGATGTGCGGCCCTATCTTCTATTAGGTGAAACATATATGCGTCTGCAGCGATATGATAAAGCGGTGGATACGCTCATTGCCGCTTTGCCTTTCGCGCCGGACAGCGGCCAATTGAACTATTTATTGGCGGTGAACTACCACTTTCAGGGAGCTGAGAAAGAAGCCATGCAGTACGCCGAGAACAGTATAAAAATTTTTGGACAGAATAAGGATGAAGAAAATTTTAAAAAATCGCTTGTTTTGCTGCAGGGGTTAAAAAGCGAAAGTGCTCCAACCAAAAGCAATTGATGAAAAAATGTATCCTCGCTATTGATCAAGGAACAACCGGGTCTCGCGCCTTTCTTTTTGATCATCACGGGAAAATCACCGCTAGCGCCTACCGTGAATTTAAACAATATTATCCGCGCCCCGGCTGGGTGGAACACGACGCGCAGGAAATCTGGGCTTCCTGTGTTGCCGTGATTAAAGAAGCCATCGCCAAAGCCAAAATTCAATCCCAGCAAATCGTTTCTATCGGCATCACCAATCAGCGAGAAACCACAATCCTTTGGGATCGTAAAACGGCAAAGCCAATTCATCCCGCTATTGTCTGGCAATGCCGCCGGACAGCACAAATCTGTGAGAATTTAAAAGCCCGCGGGCTGGAAGATTTTGTTCATAAGAAAACCGGTTTGGTACTGGATCCGTATTTCTCTGGAACAAAAATACAATGGATTTTGGATCATATTCCGGGCGCCCGCCGGCGCGCGGCGGCCGGAGAGATTTGTTTTGGTACCGTGGACAGCTGGCTCATTTGGAAACTCACAGGAGGGGCCTCTCATGCGACGGATGTGACGAACGCTTCTCGGACACTCATCTTCGATATTCAAAAATTTCAGTGGGATCCGCAACTTTTGAAAATTTTTAATATCCCCGCAGCGATGCTGCCGCAAACTCAGGCTTCGGGATCGATTTTTGGGCGTACGGCCAAAGGGATCGCCGGATTGACGGCTGGAATTCCAATCACCGCGGTCATGGGGGATCAACAGGCGGCGTTGTATGGCCAGGGATGTTATGATCCGGGAACGATTAAGAATACTTACGGCACCGGGTGTTTTATTGTTTTGAATACGGGAAAAAAATTAATCTATTCAAGAAATGGTTTACTCTCGACAGTGGCCGCGGATGATCAGGGAAAACCGATTTATGCCATGGAAGGTTCAATTTTTATTGCAGGTGCCGTGATCCAATGGCTGCGTGATGGATTGCGCGTGATTCAAAAGCCCGCTGATTCCGAAAAAGCGATCCGTGGTCTCATCGACACCCACGGTGTTTATTTTGTTCCGGCATTCACTGGGTTAGGGGCTCCGCATTGGGATAGTCAAGCGCGTGGATTGATAAGTGGTTTAACCCGCGGGGTTTTTGTCAACCACATCATCCGGGCGGCGCTTGAGTCCATCGCGTATCAGACTAAAGATGTCTTTGATGTCATGCAAAAAGAATTTGGCCGGGCTATAAAAAAATTAAACGTTGATGGCGGGGCGACCCAAAATAATTTTCTCATGCAATTTCAGGCCGATCTATTGAATTGCAAGATTGTTCGTCCGAAAGTGAGTGAGTCCACGGCCCAGGGAGCTGCCCATTTAGCCGGCGTGATCGCCGGGGTTTGGCAGGGGAGAAGGGATTTAGTAAAGCTGCATAAAATTGAGCGTGTGTTCAAGCCTAAGATGCTTCCCGCGCGGCGTAATCAACTTTACGCGGGCTGGACGAAGGCAGTCCATAAAGCAAAATTGGATTATTGACCTTTGCTTAACTAAAAGCAGAAGGTAGTCAATATTCCTGCCTGATGAGCTCGTCTTATGACGAGCTCATCAGGCAGGTCGCTTTGTTCTCTTAAAATTATTGCTATACCGCGTTTCCTAAATTTTGTATTTATTAGAGGAACGCGGTATTGTACCGTGTTCTCCTGAATATCATTGAGGTAACACGGTACTAATGGTTGTACAAAGCTTAATAAGATTAGGCCGCACGCGTTCAAACTTTTTAACTATTTTAGGACTTACGCATTTGAGTAATTTAGGTAAACCATATAGGACTTTCGCATTT
>CAYHTV010000124.1:0-4517 GCA_964359575.1 uncultured Planctomycetales bacterium | reverse complement strand
GCCGAAGAAGCTGCTGGGACGGAAGCGGGAAATAAAATTTGTCCGATCGAAGGGAGTGAAATTGGCAAAATGGGCCCGGCTTTCAAAGTGGCGCATAATGGAAAAGTTTATTCGCTCTGCTGTCCTGCTTGCGCGAAAGATTTCATGAAAGATCCCGATGGCAATGCTCAAAAAGCTGAAGAGAGCTTAAGTGCTCAACCTGCTGAACCAGCCATGGGGAACTAAAAATCTATGATGATGAGTATGATACCACATATTCATCTTATGTATGACTTACGCGTTTGTCATTCCCGACAAAGGCATTCGGGAATGACAAACGCGTAAGTCATAATAGTGTCATTATTTTGTTATGGATTGCTGCCCAAAGCCCTCGACTAAGTTCTGGTATAAAGACAAAACGCTTATTGTCATTGCGATCCTGACCGCTCTTATGGCTTTGTCTTATTCTCTGCCCATTTTAGCTGCGTTTCGGGAAGCCTTTTTTATGTATTTTCAGAAGGTGTGGTGGGTGCTCTTGGCGGGGTTTGTTTTAAGCGGCGTTATTGAATACTATGTTCCCCGAGAATATATTTCTCATCTTTTAGCGAAATCCCATAAAAAGACAATTTTTTATTCTGTTGTATTGGGATTCTTTTCTCAGGTTTGTTGCCACGGCGTTATGGCCCTGGCGATTCAATTGCATAAAAAAGGGGCTTCGACCCCAGCGGTCATGTCGTTTATTCTCGCCAGTCCTTGGGCAAATCTCTCTTTAACCTTTCTATTGGTCGGCTTTTTTGGAATCATGAAAGGAATTTATATTATTCTTTCAGCGATTTTTGTGGCGATTTCAACGGGTTTCATTTATCAATTTCTGGAGTCCAAGAATTTAGTAGAAAAAAACCGTCACAGTCTTGTTATTGATGAATCATTTTCCGTTGGAAAGGATTTTGAGCAGCGCAGAAGTAAATATCAATTTTCTTATTCCCAGGCGCTCCAGGATTTAAGGGGAATTTATCAGGGCGCGGCGGCTATGGCGGATACGATTTTGTGGTGGATCTTGATTGGTATCGGATTGGCGAGCCTGGCGGGAGCGTATATCCCAACGCACATTTTTCGGGATTATATGGGGCCAACCGCATTAGGTATGGCCGCGACGTTATTGATGGCTACGATATTAGAAGTGTGTTCGGAAGGGACCGCGCCGCTGGCTTTTGAAATCTTTCGGCAGACCAAAGCGCTCGGCAATAGCCTAATTTTTTTAATGGCGGGTGTGGTTACGGATTATACAGAAATTGGACTCACCTGGCAGAATATTGGGAAAAAGGCCGCTCTCTGGCTGCCCCTTGTGGCGATTCCGCAGATCCTTATTTTAGGATGGATCGCCAATCGGATTTTTTAAAAATGAAAAAATAGACTCGCAATAGACTTGCAATACTATTGTGTTGCATTCAGAGCGTGTGATATAATCTGACCGGTTTTAAAATTATGCCAGAGCTGCGTAAAGATCCTGTTGTAGGGCGATGGGTGATCATCGCTACCGAGCGGGCCCGCCGGCCCGGGAATATCGTTGACTCCAACGAAAACACTTTCAATGGGGGAGGCGAGGGCTGTCCTTTTTGTCATAACCATGAAAAAGTAATTTACACTGCCCGCAGCGCTAAGTATCCAGATTGGAGTGTCCTCGTTGTCCCTAGCGGCGCCCCGACGTTAAGGCCGCAGTCGCAAAGCAGCCGTGCCGGCCATGGTTTATACGATGTGATTAATGGTTACGGCGCGCATGAAGTTATCATTGAAACACCCGAGCATATCGCCAATATGGCGGATTTGGATGTGGAACAAATACAACAGGTTTTCAATACCTATGTCGTCCGTATTAACGATTTAAAAAATGACCCTAACTTGCAATACGCCCTGCCGTATAAAAATTATGGCTGGGGGGCGGGCAGCCGCCGGATAGGGCATTCCCGCTCCCAGATTGTAGCGACCCCAGTCAACCCCTTGCGCGCGAAACAAAAACTCATCGGAGCAAAAAAATATTTTGATTATCACGAGCGCTGCGTGTACTGCGATTTGATCAATCAGGAAAAGGAGTCTCAAAAGCGCGTTATTATTGAGTCTGAGCATTTTATCGCGCTCACCCCGTTTGCGGCGCGATTTTTGTTTGAGATGTGGGTTCTTCCTAAAAAACACGATTGTGATTTTTCGCAGGGTGTTATCGGATTTGAAAAAGATTTGGCTCAGATGCTCAAGGATTTACTGCTGCGGATTAAAGTCGGATTGAATGATCCGGCTTACAATTATGTCATCCATTCCGCGCCTTTCCGGCGGGAACATGACAAAAGGCCGCAGTGGAAAACCATTGCCGACGACTACCACTGGCATATGGAGATTATGCCGCGGTTAACGCGTGTCGCCGGTTTTGAAAAAGGAACGGGGTTTTATATCTGTCCCGTGCCGCCGGAACAGATGGCGGAATTTTTGCGCGAGGTAGAGAGCGATGGCTGAACTCAGGCGCGATCCCGTGGTGGGACGGTGGGTGATCGTCAATACCGATGATTCCCTGCATCCGCCGGATTTTGAGAAAGAAGACCACGTCTTTAGGCAGGCCGAAGTGTGTCAATTCTGCTACGGCCGCGAACGGCATACCCCTCCTGAGGTCGATGCGATCCGTCCGCAGGAAACGCAGCCCAACACGGCTGGCTGGTCGGTGCGGGTGGTGCCTAATAAATTTCCGGCGCTGCGGATCGAAGGGGATTTGAATAAACGGGGCTTAGGAATTTTTGATATTTCAAACGGTGTCGGCGCGCATGAGGTGGTCATTGAGACACCCGATCATTCAAAAAGATTTGCCGATCTTTCCGAAGCCGAAATGCTCAACGTGATGAAAAAATACCAAAGCCGGTTTGTTTCTCTCTCCGGCGACCGGCGGTTTAAATATATTATGATCTTTAAGAATTACGGGGAATCTGCCGGGGCAAGTATGGAGCACGCCCACAGCCAGATCATTGCCCTGCCGATGGTGCCTAAATATGTCGTCGAAGAATTGGAAGGGGCGCAGCAATATTTTGAATACCGCGGGAGATGCGTTTTTTGCGATATTATCCACCAAGAATATCAAGACCAGGAGCGGATCATCACTGAGAACGCTGATTTCATTGCCTTTTGTCCTTTTGTGCCGCGGTTTCCCTTTGAATGCTGGGTCCTTCCTAAAAAACATAGTTCGCAGTTTGGCTTTCTTCAGGAAGAGGAACAGCGCCATTTGGCCAATATGATGAAAGAAGTTTTAATACGAATTAAAATTTCTTTATCCGATCCCTCGTATAATTTTTATCTTCATTTGGCGCCGGTTAACCACCCCGCTGCGGGAAGTTATCATTGGCATATTGAAATTGTCCCGAATTTGACGCGGGTGGCCGGTTTTGAATGGGGAACAGGATTTTATATTGTCCGCACCTCCCCTTCAGTTGCCGCAAAATACTTGCGCGAAGTTAAAATTTGAATTACAATTGGAAACTTAAAAGTGAAGATATAATAACAAAAGCCATCAGTTCTCAGCCAAAATTTTTTTGCTGACGGCTGAAAACCGATAGCGCATAGCTATGGGCCTTTGTACAACTAAAGAAAAAAATTTGGATTTATCATTGAGGAGACAAAGGCCAATATTGACTACCTCAATTCTTTTGGTTCTACAAAGGTCAATAAAATGGAGGGAGTTGAAATGGCAATGAAAATAGGGATTAATGGTTTTGGCCGAATCGGGCGACTTGTGTTTCGCTCCGCCGTAGGAAGAAAAAATATTGAGGTTGTTGCGATCAATGATCTTTTTGACGCGGATTATTTGGCGTATATGCTCAAATACGATTCCACCCACGGCCAATTCAAAGGAACTGTCGAAGGCAAGGGCAATGAACTGATTGTCAATGGAAAAAATATTTTAGTGACGGCGGAAAAAGACCCGGCCGCCTGTAAATGGGGCCAGGTGGGCGCGGAATATGTCATCGAGTCAACTGGTTTATTTACCGAAACCGAACCCGCCAAGGGGCATCTTAAGGCAGGCGCCAAAAAGGTGATTATCTCCGCTCCTTCCAAAGATGCGCCGATGTTTGTCATGGGGGTCAATCAACAATCGTATAAAAGTGAGATGAGTGTGGTTTCCAATGCTTCCTGCACGACAAACTGCCTGGCGCCGATTGCCAAAGTTCTTAATGATAAATGGGGCATCGTGGAAGGTTTGATGACAACGTGTCATGCGGTCACGGCAACCCAGAAGACGGTTGACGGCCCATCGAAGAAAGATTGGCGCGGCGGGCGGGGCGCGTCCCAAAACATTATCCCTTCCTCAACCGGCGCGGCCAAGGCCGTTGGGAAAGTTATTCCTGCCTTGAATGGAAAATTAACCGGGATGGCCTTGCGCGTTCCGGTGGCGGATGTGTCGGTAGTGGATTTAACCTGTAAACTCGCCAAGCCAGCCAAATGGGATGAAATTAAGGAAGAAATGAGGCGGGCTTCGGAAAATGAATTGATGGGAATTTTAGGAT
>CAYHTV010000123.1:0-4544 GCA_964359575.1 uncultured Planctomycetales bacterium | reverse complement strand
GCCTTGCGGCTCCTCGTAATGACACAGATAATAAAAACTCGCACATGACGTTAAAAATTAAATGCGGCTCGCGGATCGTGTTTTGATCTTTTGTTTAGTCCCGGCCTGTTCCGACTGGGCGATTTGGGCCTGCGTATTTTGGATGATATTATTGAACGCGCCCAATTCAGATCCGACCAGCGAAACAAAATCCCTTTTGTTCTTATTGGAATAATTGATTTTATCTTCGCGGGCCAGCCAGCCTAAAGCCTGCAAGACAATTTCATCCTTTTCCCTAATAAATTTGGGCAAATCACTCAACGCTGTTTCGCCGTTCTTTCCTAAAAACTGCCACGTCTTTCCTGCTGTTTCAATGACTTTTTCTTTCATCGGGGAACCCTCCTAAAATGTTACATTTTGCACAGATTGATTTTTAAAATTTTGAAGGATGAGCTATTCTAATACTCTCGCAATTCCTAGTCAAGTTTTTTCAAAAACAAAATCCCCAGCGGCGGCAATTTAAGATCCAAAGACTGCGGATGTCCATGCAGCGAAATGGCGTCCGTATGTTTGCCACCGAGATTGCCTTGGCCGCTGCCGCCATATTCTTTGGCATCGCTGTTGAGCAGTTCTTTCCAAAAACCAGCTGCCGGCACGCCCACGCGGTAATGGTCATGTGCGGCCGGTGTAAAATTACAGACAACGACAATGGGATCCGAAGAATCTTTTCCTTTGCGCAGAAAACTTAAAACACTCTGCTGATAATCGTTGGCCTCAATCCACTGAAATCCTTGTTGAGTAAAATCATCGGCGAACAAGGCTTCCTCTCGGCGATAAAAATGGTTAAGATCTTTCACCCATTTCTGCACTCCTTGATGGGTCCCAAAATTGAGCGCGTGCCATTCCAGGCTCTGTTCATGATTCCATTCCGTCCATTGCCCAAATTCATCGCCCATAAAAAGGAGTTTTTTGCCGGGGTGCGCGAACATATAACCGAATAAAAGCCTTAAGTTAGCAAATTTCTGCCAATCGTCCCCCGTCATTCTCCCAAACAGCGAACCCTTGCCGTGCACCACCTCATCGTGCGAAAGCGATAACACAAAATTCTCGGTAAAGGCATAGAGCAAGCTGAACGTCAATTCATTGTGATGGTATTTTCGATAAATGGAATCTTTAGAAAAATACACCAGCGTATCGTGCATCCAGCCCATGTTCCATTTCATGCCGAATCCCAACCCTCCCAAATAGACCGGCCGCGACACACCGGTCCAGGCAGTGGATTCCTCAGCAATGGTCTGCACATCGGGAAAATATTCATAGACCTTTTGATTGAAACATTTTAAAAATTCAATCGATTCGGTGTTCTCTTTGCCGCCGTAAGAATTGGGAATCCATTCCCCGTCTCTGCGGGAATAATCTAAATAGAGCATCGAGGCGACCGCATCGACCCGCAGGCCGTCGATATGATATTTATCCAGCCAAAAAAGCGCGCTCGATATCAAAAATTCCCGCACCTCATGGCGGCCGTGATTAAAAATATAACTTTTCCAATCCGGATGATAGCCCTTGCGCGGGTCATCATGCTCAAAAAGATGCGTGCCGTCAAAATACGCGAGGCCATGCTCATCCGAAGGGAAATGCGACGGCACCCAATCCAAGATAACACCAATCTCGTTCTGATGGAGACAATCGATCAGATACATCAAATCCTGCGGCGTACCATACCGGCTGGTGGGAGCAAAATAACCGACACTTTGATATCCCCATGACCCATAAAAAGGATGCTCCATCACCGGCAAAAATTCCACATGCGTAAAACCCATATCCCGAATATAATTCACCAAATAATGAGCCAGCTCCCGGTACGAAAGGCGACGGTTATTCTCCTCAACAATACGCCGCCACGAACCTAAATGGATTTCGTAAACCGACAGCGGACCCGCTAACGAATTATGGTGATGCCGCTCGCGCATCCATTTTTTATCATCCCATGAGTACTCCAAATCCCAAATCACCGAAGCGGTCTTAGGCGGAGTTTCCGTATAAAAGGCAAACGGATCATTTTTCTCAACTTGGAAATGATTATTTTGCGACACAATAAAATATTTATACAATGCCCCCCTGCCTAAACCAGGAATAAATCCTTCCCATATCCCGGAAGAATCCCAGCGCACGCCTAATGGATGCGACTGGCGGTCCCAACCGTTAAAATCGCCGATCACACAGACGCCTTGCGCGTTTGGCGCCCAGATCGCAAAATGGGTCCCCTTACGCCCGCCGAGAGCCGCCGGGTGAGCGCCAAACTTTTCATAAAGTTTAAAATGACTTCCCTCTTTAAAAAGGTAAACATCATGATCGGTAACAAGGCCGCTGCCATGAATAACCCGGTTGTCATTGCTATGATTCATATTTTTAGCCATAGGTATAATTGGAACCTCACATCCGCTGAACTTTCAAAATATGCACTGGAAAAATGTTCGGGTTCAATTCGACATAATTCCATTCCCCCTGCCACATATATTCCTCATTCGTGATTAAATCTATCATACGGTAAGGCTGCTCAAAATTTATCCCTAGTTTATTTAAAGGGACTTTCACCCATCCCGACTGCGGATGAAGCGGGTCAAGGTTGACCACCATAAACAAAATATTCGAAAGATCTTCCGTGGCCTTGTAATAACTCAACACATTCACATTGTCCACATCGCAAAAACGCACGTTCCAGGGAATTTGCAAGGACGGATTTTGCCGCCGGATGAGATTGACATGAGCGATCAGATCTTTCAAATTTCCTCTCTGGTTCCATTCCCAATGTTTGATTTCATATTTTTCAGAATTAAAATACTCTTCCTTCCCTTCCAAGGCTGCTGAAACGCACAATTCAAAAGGCGGGCCGTAAATGCCATAGTTCGAAGATAACGTGGCCGCCAAAACAAGACGGATAATAAACGCAGGCCGGCCGCCGTGCTGCAAATGAAACGGCAGGACATCGTGGGTATTCGGCCAAAAATTGGGACGGCAATATTCCCGCATCGGCGCTTGGGTTAATTCTGTCAAATACTGCGAAAGCTCCCATTTGGTGCTGCGCCAATTGAAATGCGTATACGACTGGCTAAATCCCAGTTTAGCCAGCTGCTGCATCACCCGCGGCCGCGTGAAGGTTGCAGCGAGGAAGATCACATCGGGATATTCCCGCCGGATTTGGGCGATCAGCCATTTCCAAAAAATAAAAGGCTTGGTGTGCGGGCTGTCTACCCGAAAAATTTTTACTCCCTTTTGGATCCAAAAAACCACGATACTTTTTAATTCCTGCCACAGCGCCGGCCATTTTTCGCTCGAAAAATCGAAAGCGATAATATCTTCGTATTTAATCGGCGGATTCTGTGCGTGCTGAATCGAACCGTCACTGCGCCATTTAAACCATTGCGGATGCCCGCGCACATACGGATGGTCTAAAGAACACTGCAGCGGCAAATCCATGGCAATCTCGATGCCAAAACTTTTTGCATTATGGATAAACTGGACAAAATCACTCATCGTTCCCAATTGCGGATGAATGGCAAAGTGCCCGCCGCTTTCATTGCCAACCGCCCAGGGGCTTCCCGTATCCTCATCAAGCAGAGACTTGGCGTTATTTTTTCCTTTGCGTTTCGTGTAACCGATAGGATGAACCGGAGGCAAATAAATCACATCAAAACCCATGCGCGCAATCTCCGGCAAAAGTCCCACACAATCCTTAAACGTGCCATGCGCACCGTTAAAGCCAAACGAACGCGGAAAAAATTCATACCACGTGCTAAAAAGAGCCTTGGGCCGATCTACTTGCACCTGCAAAACTTTGCGATAACTCATTAAACTCTCTTCATTCGGATAGTTACGCACCAAGTTCAACAATTCCTCGTTAATGGCCCAGCTTATCGCTTGCGGATTTTGCCTTAATTCTTTTAATTTCTTTACAAACTTATGAATCTTTTCAGTATTTTCATCTTTTTTACGATGAATGAATTTTTCTAAGTATTCGATACCGGCAATCAATTCCTGATCAATATCCGCATCGGCTTCAAATTTCTTTAACAAGGCCTTTTGCCAAGTTTTAAAAGTATCAACCCATCCTTCTAAGGTGTAATAATAATCTTCTGCGCTTTCAATCCAAAAAGTCCCTTCCCAGCGGTCATTTTCTAAATAGCGCATAGCGACCCTGCGCCAATCCTTTTCGCTGGCCCGGCGAAAAAGCAGATACGCCATAATATATTCATTCCCATCGGTAAATATATCCGCCTGCACGAGGACTTTTTCTCCAACGACACGCTTAATTGGATAAAGTCCGCCATCGACTTGGGGGGTCACGCTTTCGATGACAACCCTCTCCCGGCCATTGACCATCTTAAGCGATGACAGTTTTTTTGCTTTAGAGCGCACAGGCATCATCAATAGCCTTACTTGTTATTGACTTTTTCTTAACCAATAGCATTAAGGTAGTCAATATTCTTGCCTCTCTCGTCCGTCTCACGCGTTCTGTCAAAAGTTTTTAGTTTAAATCTCTTTATCGTTTAAATTATCAACAA
>CAYHTV010000122.1:0-4657 GCA_964359575.1 uncultured Planctomycetales bacterium | reverse complement strand
AAAAGGCCTATGTCGAGATCAAGCAATAAGCCGATCGGCATCACGCTGGGCGACCCCGCCGGCATCGGTGCCGAGGTCACGGCCAAGGCGCTCGCGAACCCAACGCTACGGCGCGCCGCGCGCTTTACGATCATCGGCGATGAGTGTCTCTTCCGCAAATATTTTCCCGTCCGCTACAAAAATTGCGCGTTTATCGATGTTGGCTGCCTTCGGGCCGGAGAGTTTCGAATCGGCCGGCCCAGTCGCCGGACCGGCAAAGCCTCGTTGGCGTATCTGCAAACGGCCATTGATCTGGTCAAGCGCGGGCAATTGTCAGCGCTGGTCACCGCCCCGGTGTGCAAAGAGGCGATCGGGAAAATTATCCCGTCGTTTCACGGCCACACGGAATTTTTGGCCGGGGCGTTTCGCGCGCGGGACATCGGCATGATGTTCGTTTCCGGGCCGCTGCGCGTCCTTTTGGTGACGCGCCACATTCCGTTGGGGCAGGTGAGCCGGGCGATCAATGCCGATCTCGTTTTTAGGGCGATCCGCTCGACCGACACCGCGCTTAAAAAACATTTCCACCTCAAAAAGCCGCTCATTGGTGTCTGCGGGTTGAACCCCCACGCCGGTGAAGGAGGCACGCTCGGACGGGAAGAGATACGCCACATCATTCCCGCCATCAAGCGCGCGTGCTCCGCGGGGATCAAGGTCGAAGGGCCTTTTTCGGCCGACACGATCTTTTATCCGCGAAATTCCAAGCGCTTTGACGCGCTTTTGGCCATGTACCACGACCAGGGGCTGATTCCGGTGAAGACCTTGCATTTCCGGAAATTAGTCAATCTGACCGTCGGGCTGCCGTTCGTACGCACCTCGCCCGCGCACGGCACCGCCTTCGACATCGCCGGCAAAAACAAGGCGGATGCCTCCTCGATGGCCGAGGCCATCAAACTCGCCGTCCATCTGGCCAAGGATCATGCGTGAGCCGATTTTTTAGT
Organism: uncultured Planctomycetales bacterium; assembly: GCA_964359575.1. Lineage (GTDB taxonomy): Bacteria > Omnitrophota > Gorgyraeia > Zapsychrales > GWA2-47-8 > 2-02-FULL-48-11. The sequence continues at coordinate 3,680 of CAYHTV010000122.1, read as the reverse complement.
TTCCGAGAACCATTGGCATTAGTTACCCAACAGATTGTTAAATTTGCTTGTTCGCAGGGTAACTTTTTATTTGACAAATCAAACTATTAGTTTACACTACAAATAGTGTAATACAAAGAAATGTAGTGTAAGGAAGACGATATTTCAATGAAAGTGCTCAAGAATATCCTTCAGGAAAGCGAACAGTACTACCGGGACATCAAGAGAAAACTCGAGCGACAGATCCGTGTTTTGCCCAGGGGCGGTGTCAAGATGCGTAAAATCGCGGGGCGTTCTTATTATTATCATCAGTACCGTGACGGAGAAAAGGTCATCCACAAATACCTTGGCAAGGAACGGCCCGAAGAATTGATTCAGCAGATCAAAAAACGGAAAAGTTCTCAAGAGGAGTTAAAAAAGGTCAAAGAAGCGCTTAAGATCATTCAAAGAAGTAAGGGCCGTAAGCGTGGTTAGTCTTGTTAAGCGCATTTTGAATGTCTTTGCAAAACACGGGTTATTTGACGAAGGTGTGGCATTGATTGGCAGTTGGTGCTTTCAGCTTTATCAAAAGCATTTTCAAGTCGAGAAATTTCCTTTACAGACCCAGGATATTGACTTTCTAATCCCCAATCCATTTAAAGGCAAGGACCACAAAGGGTTTGTTGTGGATTTGGTAAAAGAGGGGTTCACCGTTGACCATTACGCGGATGGTTCTCTGTATCTGTGGAATGCCGATTTAAAGATTGAATTCTTGACCCCCGGAAAGGGTGCCGGGGCAAGGGGTTCTTTAAGAATTAAGCAATTGGCCTTAGCCGCCACACCTTTGCGTTTGGTCAATTTATTGCTGGATCATCCGGTGAAAGTTAAAGAAGGGGATATACATGTCCTGGTCCCTCATCCGGCAAATTATTGCCTCCATAAACTGCTGATCGCCGACCGAAGAAAAAATCCGGCAAAAGCAGAGAAGGATTTACAGCAGGCCGTATTGACGGGGGTTAAAGTTCAACCGCAAAAGTTAAGGTCTGTGTATCAGTCGCTGCCCAAAACGTGGCAAAAGGATATTCTTAACGCGATAAATAAAGCAAAGAGGCGATTGCCGCAACTTGAGGAAGAATTGCAGGCATTGGAAGTTACACTACAAATTCATTAATAATTTCAATTGTGGCATAAACGCAATCAAGCCAATGAACCCAACAAGCTCAATGAACCGGAGCGAACCATGACCAATGTTCAACTGACCCAAAATATCAAAACGGTGCGTGCCTTGAGCAACTGGGTCAAGGGGGACTAAAAAATTAATTGACGAATCGAAAAGACGTTGTTATGATTCACTCAATCCCTCCTCAGAAAATATTATCCCCCTGTTGAATTAACTGTTGATCTGTGGTTTAATCTAACTATGAAAGTCCCGATGAAGCGCGAAGCAAGACCATTCCTGAAATGGGCTGGGGGTAAGGGACAGCTCATTAATCAAATTAAAGAGTTTCTTCCTTCCGAGTTCGTTAAGACCAAGCGCATTGAAAAATATTTTGAGCCGTTCGTCGGTGGCGGAGCGATAAACCCGCGAGGCAATATTTCGCAACTTGCTGCTGGGTATCTTTATTAAAAAATGGAGAAAATGCTATGACAAATAATCTGATGAGGCAAGACATCAAAGTTGTCCTGGATTATCTTTGGCATGATGAGAAACGGCATTATGAAGAGTCCAACCGTGTAAAACGGCATATTTTTGTGACCCTAAAACGGCTGGCAAAAGAGATTAAATATCCAGAACTCGTATGAATTTACAGTTCAATCGAAAACTTGCGGATCAATACACAAGCCCTTCCAACAAGACAAGAGTTTTAACGGAGAGCTGGTTTAAAGACCAGGCTTATTGTCCCAATTGCGGACATCTGAATATGAACCGCTACCCAAATAACCAGCCTGTTGCTGATTTTTATTGTCCGCATTGCGATGAAGATTATGAATTAAAAAGCAAACGGGACACAAACGGCGCAAAAGTTCTGGATGGCGCGTATCATACGATGATTGAACGTCTGACCAGCAGCCGCAATCCCAACCTCTTTCTCTTAAATTATGATTTGATGAATTATGAGGTTACGAATTTATTCGTGATTCCTAAACATTTTTTTATCCCCGAAATAATCGAAAAACGGAAGCCTCTCGCCCCAACCGCTCGCCGCGCCAGATGGGTTGGCTGTAATATCCTGCTTAACAATATCCCGCAAGCCGGAAAAATATTTTTTATCCGAAATAAACGAATAGAGCCAAAGGGGAAGGTATTTTCAGAATGGAAGAAAACACTTTTTCTGCGGGAAGAGAAAAAAGTAGCGGCAAAAGGCTGGCTGCTGGATATAATGCGCTGTATCGAGAAGCTTGGTAAGAAAGAATTTGTTTCAGATGATGTTTATGCCTTTGAAAACGAGTTAAAGGAACTTCATCCGGACAATAGGCACATTAAAGACAAAATTCGGCAACAATTACAAATTCTGCGAGACCGAAAATATCTTCGATTCGTTGACAGGGGAAGGTATCAATTGGCCTGATTCATTGTTATGGCTTTAAAGCAAAGACATATGGTTACGTTTGTCGTTTTGCTTTTCTTATGGCTCATTGCAGGTGAGGGATGGGCGGAATGGGCAAAGGTGCGGTATGTGGTGGATGGCGATACTATTATCCTTGAGAGTGACCAGCATGTACGCCTGATCGGCGTGGACACTCCCGAAATAAAATCCGAATACAATCCGCACGAAGAATATTACGCGCGGCAGGCCAAACAATTTGTTGCACAAGTGATTGAGGGCAAGATGGTTTTTCTGGAGGGTGACGACGCTCAAGCCCCGTTTGACAAATACGGACGAAGATTGGCATATGTTTATCTGGAAGATCAAACACTGCTCAACCGTGAGCTCATCCGGCAGGGATATGCGGAGGCCATTTATTTTTTCCCCTATAAACTTAAAGAAGAATTTTTAACTCTGGAAAAACAGGCGAAAAAAGAGAAGCTTGGTATGTGGGGTGAAGAAAAAAACTGAACAGGCTTTTGAAACAGAGATGGAGGTTCAAGAGGCGCAAAACGGTGATACGCGTAATTTAAAGAAAGGTTGTGATATGGAAACAACGAAGAAAAATTTTGTACGGCGGGCCAATCAATTTGGAATTCTCTTAGTGCGGTCACGAAATCCCGAAGAGGATCGTACTGGCTGGGGAGCCCTGGAATTTTTGCTTAATAATGGAGAGATATTCGTGCTTAGTGGCAGTCCGTTCGGTCAAGGCGAAGGAGAGGGCGGGATTTGGGTTGATATGAACGCTATGAATGAAGAGGAAATGGTTAAGATCAGATCAAATAGGGACAGGCTTGCCTTTGAGATAAAGTAGCCCATCCGTTTATCCTTTAGCAATCCGTGTGGGGAGTCACCAGAAGTTTTAATGAAAGTCTATAAATGGATATGGGGTCAAGAAGATTGCAATTACCCTCCACCATTTAAAGGGCGAAGTATGAGCATGAAAGAGATTTTGGAGTTAAAAAAGAAATTATCTCAAAAGAAGTGAACAAAATTCTCGGGACGCACGACTGAACCCAAACTATCAAGTCACAAGGTCGCCCGTCACATGAGCACACGAGCACAAGGTCACACGCATAAAAAATGCCTAAATCTTTAGCCAAAGCTGACGGTTATAAAATTCTCGTCCAAAAG
>CAYHTV010000121.1:0-4759 GCA_964359575.1 uncultured Planctomycetales bacterium | reverse complement strand
TCCCAAAGGGGAGAAGGAATTATAACATCAGAAATTAATGTTACACTACACTAGTGTAGTGTTTCATAAATCCCTTTACTTATAAGCGCTGTCATTCCCGAATGCTTTTTCCTCCAAAGGCGTCAGCCGGAGGCTGATCCGCCTCTGGCGGAGATCCTGTGCGCCTCAGGCGGAGTCGGGAATCCAGACATGATTCAGTGGACCTCCGACAGAGACATTCGGGGGTGACAAATGTCAAGAAGTGTTAGACTCACTAATCCAGAAATTCTAAAATACATTTTGCCGCACGGCCAATAGCGCCGGGGCCGCCAAGGGACTCTTTGACTTTTTTCAGTTCTGATTTTATTTTTGTCATAAGCATTTCATCGGTAAATATATTTTTTAATTCCTGGGCGATTCTTTCCCCGGTCGCTTCCTGCTGGATGCATTCCGGGATAATTTTTTTGCCGGCCACGACATTAGCCATGGCAATGTAGGGGATTTTGATCAACCGTCTGGCAAGCCAATAGGTCAGAGGCGAAGTTTTGTAGACAACCACCATTGGCTTGTTAAGGATCGCTGTTTCCAGGGTGGCGGTGCCGGAAGCGACCATGCACACATCTGAGGCATTAATTCCATCGTAAGTTTGGTTGTCGACAATTATAAGCCGCAATGGCGCGTCATCGGTCGAAACCAAAAAATCATTATTTAAATATTTTTGCAGCCATTCCCGCGGAATGGTGGGCGCCTGTAAAAGTAGAAATTGCACTTTGCCTGAGAATTCACGATTTAAAATACGCGCCGCTTCGATCATCGGCGGCAGAAGATTTTCGATCTCCTTATGCCGGGAACCGGGGAGAATGCCAATAGTGACTTTTTGGTCAGAGAACCAGTCACTTTGTAAAAATTCCTGCTTTGTTTTTTTGATCTTGATTGTGTCAATGAACGGATGCCCAACGAATTCTACAGCGAGGCCGCGCTGGGCGTAAAATTTTTTTTCGAATTCAAAAAGCACCAGCATTTTATCGACGTATTTCTTGATTGTCTCCACGCGATTTTCCTTCCACGCCCAGACTTGCGGGCTGATGTAATAAATCACTTTCACGTTGAGTTTTTTTAGTTCCTTAGCGAGGCGTAAATTAAAACCCGGGTAGTCGATGAGAATAACGGCTGCGGTTTGTGTTTTTTTTACCTTGGCGAGAATGACATGAAAAATGCGCCGGAATTCGCCAAAATGCTTTAAAATTTCTACAAAGCCAACAACGGCAATTTTGGTCAAATCTTCGTAAAGTTCAACGCCCGCTTGGCGCATCAAAGGGCCGCCCACACCGGAAAATGTGAGGTTAGAATCGCGCGCGCGCAGAGCTTGCACAAGATGCGCGGCGTGCATATCGCCTGAGGCTTCACCGGCGATGATAAAGATGTTTTTGAGAGAAGACATGATTTAAACTCAAAATTTAAAGGTCAAAACTTAGATCAAAAGACATTGGGTTCTCGCAATTTTTATTTTTGATGCCAATTTTTACTTTTTAGTTTAGGACTTTCGCGTTTGAATATAGAGTCTGTCATTCCCACGAAGGCGGGAATCCATGCCTCTCGTCGAAGAGAGGCCTAATGGATTCCCGACAAAGACATTCGGGAATGACAAACGCGTAAGTCCTATAGTTTTAACTTTTGCGTTTTCCACGTCGTTTCCCGGTGCTCTTCGATAAGACGGGTGATTTCGAGGGCAACTTTAAGGGCCTCGCGGCCTTCGATACCGGAGACCAGCGGATTTTTATTATCCCGCACGCAGTCGATAAAAGACTCTAATTCTTTCTTGAGCGGTTCTTCTTTTTCAATAGGAAGGGCATGCTGTAAAATCATCGGCCCGACCTTTTTGTAAATTTTGGCCTCTTGGTTCATATAATCGAGAGAAATATAGGCATTTTTGGTGAAAATGCGGATTTTACGCATAGGATCATCGGAAATCCGGCTGGCGGTTAAATTGCAGACACAGCCATTTTCCAGAACCATGCGGACACTCGCAATATCCTCAAGTTTCGTCAGCACATTAATCCCAACGGCATGGATGCTTTTGATGGGAGCGGAGTTTAAGCCCAAAATAATGTCGATGTCATGGATCATTAAATCCATCACAACACCAATGTCCAATGAGCGGTTAGGGAATTTGTTAAGGCGGTGGCATTCGATAAAAATGGGATCACGGGCAAAATGTTTAATGCCTTCAAAAGCGGAATTGAAACGCTCCACATGCCCGATTTGCAATTTCAATTTTTTTTTTTTGGCGAGATCAATCAGCTGATCAGCCTGTATTAAGTTGTAAGTGATCGGTTTCTCGATAAAGGCATGAATGTTGTTTTCTAAAAAGAATTGGGCGATCTCGAAATGCGTTACGGTTGGCACACAGATGTTGACGGCTTCCACTTGACCGAGCATATCTTTGTAATTTTTAAAAAATGGGACGTGGTAATGGCTGGCAAGGCGCTTGGTGCGTTCAGCCTGGGTGTCACAAATACCAACTAAGTTAACTTTGGAAGCAAGCTGTTCGCAATAAACTTTAAGGTGTCGGGCACCCAAATGCCCGATCCCGATAATGGCGGTGTTAATCTTTTTCATGATTAGCCTTCAGCTTTCGGTCATCAGCTGAAAGCTGAGTGCGGAAAGCTGAAAGCTAGAATAACAAACCGCTCGACAAAAGTCAATCGCTATGCTAATATCCGCCCTGGTTCTCATGAGTCAAGCAAGCATATCCTATGTACTGGTTTTTCCAAAAGGATTTTAGAGTAACCAGTACGATACCAATTTCATCTATACGATCAATTGAGAAATTAAGGAAAATTGGTATGAAAAATTATCTTAGACTGCTTAGTTTCTTAAAAGGCCATAAGAAGATATTTCTGTTGGCTGTTTTTTTTATGGGTATTTCATCATTATTGGAAGGCATTCAATACTCGCTTTTGGTGCCCTTGACCGATATCCTTTTTACTCATAAAAAGATCGTTGTCCCACCCGAAACCCCCCACTTTATAGGAAATATCGTCACTTATATTAATGGGATTGATTCGCAGGAGCTTTTTAAATTTCTTATCGCGGCGGTTGTCGGGTTAATCCTTATAAAAAATTTTGTCACCTTTTGGTATGGGTATCTGATGAATGACCTTTCACAGCGGATCATGCGGGATATCCGCAATCAGCTTTACGCCAAAATTCAGCATCTTTCGCTGGACTATTTCAGCAAAAAGCGCGGCGGAGAATTGATTTCGCGGATTACCAATGATGTTTTGCTTATTGAGAACGCCACTTCTTATGGCGTGACGGATCTGTTTCGGCAGACTTTTACGGTAATCATTTTTGTGGCGATTGCTTTTTCGATTCACCCCAAGGCCGCGGTTATTATTTTTTTTGTTTTGCCGCTCATTGCCGTGCCGATGAGCCAAATTGGTCGGCGGCTGCGCAAATTAGCTAAGAGTTCGCAGGAACGCATGGCGGACATCAACACGCTTTTGCTGGAGACGATCTCGGGAGTGAAAGTAATTAAGGCGTTTTGCACGGAAGATTACGAGATTGACCGTTTTAAGAAGCAGAACTTTGATTTTTATAAAATCCGGATGAAATCCATCAAGCGGATCCTTTTGATTGCTCCGGTCACGGAAGTCTTGGGATTTTTTTGCGGAATTGTGATTATTTTATGGTTAGGCCGGCAGGTGATGGAGCAAACCCTTTCGTTTGGCGTTTTTGCGCTCTTTATGGGATCGATCATGTCGATTATCAGCCCGATTAAAAAATTGGGCAATGTGAACGCCATCACTCAGCAGGCGTTGGCCGCCAACGAGCGGATTTATGATGTGTTGGACGCCACAGTGACGGTTGTGGAAAAATTGAAAGCCTTATCCTTGCCGATTTTAAAAGAAAAAATTATCATTGAAAATGTTTCCTTCCAATATGATCGAGAATCGGGTTTGGTTCTTAATGATATTAATTTAGAAATAAAATGCGGCGAATTAGTTGCCATCGTTGGTCCTACGGGAACAGGCAAATCAACCCTGGTGAATCTTATCCCGCGCTTTTATGATCCGATTCAAGGAGCGGTGCGTTTTGATGGTATCAACGTGCGGGATGTGACACTTGCGTCGTTACGCGGCCAAATCGGTATTGTCACGCAGGAAAATATTCTCTTTAATGATACCGTGCTAGCCAACGTGAGTTATGGGCACCGCGAAGCAACGCAAAGCGAAATTGAAGAAGCGGCGAGAAAGGCCTTTTCGCATCAATTTATTATAAAAATGCCGCAAGGGTATGAGACGATTATTGGTGACCGTGGATTTAGGCTTTCCGGAGGCGAAAAGCAGCGCATCGCCATTGCCCGCGCGATTCTTAAGAATCCACCGATTTTAATCCTTGATGAGGCTACTTCGCAATTGGATTCGGAATCAGAAAGGTTCGTGCAAGAGGCCTTGGATAAATTGATGCAGGGGCGAACTGTGGTGGCCATTGCACATCGGCTTTCTACTATTAAAAAGGCGGATAAAATTATTGTTTTAGATCATGGCCGCATTGTGGGGCTGGGTACCCACGATCAACTCTTAACGGCCTGCGAGCTTTATAACCGATTGTACCAGACACAGTTTAATATGTGAGTGTCTATTTCGCTGATGATATTGCTGATGATATTAAGGAAATATTTAAGGAAAATAGAAGTCGCCCTCAAATTTCGGGAATGTTTTCTCAAGAAAACTCCTCACTTCGTTCGTACTGATTTTCCCTTAAATATTTTAGA
>CAYHTV010000120.1:0-4799 GCA_964359575.1 uncultured Planctomycetales bacterium | reverse complement strand
GCCGCGCTTCAACTTACGGGCGCTTGAACCGCAGAGGATGAACCTTAATTTTTTATTTTCTATCAGCCAATGCACTTCATCCAGAACCCCCGGAACCTTTTAGACTTCATCCAGAACTATTGGATTTTTTAAAAGGACCTCTTTTTGCGCTAAAATTTGTTCTCTTAAGAGCGCGGGATTCCTGGTCAAGTCAAGAAACAGATCCGTCTTTAAAAAATCATAGACCAGGCTCTGCGGGAATGCTTCTTTGAGATAGGTCGATTTTCCCGTTTTACGGGCGCCCCATAGAAAAGCGGACTGCCTGGCCGGGAGGTTTATCGTTAAAACGCGCTGGATTATTGACATTGGAATATACTCCTATTTAGTATGACTAATTAGAAATATAGTTAGGACTTTCGCGTTTGTCATTCCCGAATGCCTTTGTCGGGAATCCATTAGGCTTCTCTTCGATGAGAGGCATGGATTCCCGCCTTCGCGGGAATGACAGATTTTATATTCAAACGCGTAAGTCCTAATATTCTAATTTGTATTTTGTCAACCGTCGACCTTTCATCCGCCTCTGCCGGCGGAAAGCCGTATTATCGCACAATTGCCGTCCGCGGGCGTTTATTCTTTCACTTCCTTTATCTCCAAAATCCTGTCCACCCGGAAGACCCGCTCCTGTTGCCGCACGTGGCAGTAGGCCTGCACCCCCAAATACATTTTGCCGAGATACTCCATTTCGCCTACTACCCGCGGGCTGATCACGCGGCGCGTTTTCTCGTCGTTGGCTTTAAGGTAAATGATATTGATGGCTTTTTCGTCCATGATCGCCTGCTCTAAAATTTTTATTTTATCTTTGAGAGAACACTGCTCTTCGGACTTGCGGTATTGATACTGCGTCATAAAACGCACCACCCGCCAGTCCATAAAAATATGCTTTTTATCAATCGGCTTCTTTAACACAATTCCCTCAAAACTCGTGCAGCGGCTTAAGGCGACGTACATTTGACCGTGCGCAAACGTCCCGCGGCCGATATCGATGATCACTTTATCAAACGTCTTGCCCTGGGACTTATGAATGGTCACGGCCCAGGCGAGCCGCAGAGGATACTGCGTAAAAGAACCCACCGTTTCAGAGTCGAGCGTTTGGCTGTCTGCATCGTAAACAAAACGAAACATCTCCCAGGTAAACGGGCCGACCTCAACAATCCGGCCATCGGCAAGTTCAACTTCAATGCCGTCAAAGCTATTTTTACGCTTTTTGATCGCAGTGATTTTACCGATACTGCCGTTGACCCACCGCCCTGTCGGATCATTATTGAGCAGCATAATCTGCGCCCCGGCCTTTACTTCCAATAAAGGCTGCGTTGGAAAACTCTTTTGATCAAAATCACCGGAGATTTCCCCTTCATACGAGCACAGCGGCGCTTTTAGCTTCGCGAGCTCCTGCCTGTTAATCTCATCGGCCAGCGCGTTGGTTGTCGTCAGATAAATATAGAAATCGCTGCGCGCCGGGGTAAAATCCGGCAGGAAGCGCTGATTTAATTTTTGCAGATGTCCATCGGTCGCGGAATTATTGCGGATCGCGTTCAAGAGACTGATAAAATCATTATCCTTCTGGCGGTAAATTTTTTCCAGCTCGACAAATTCCAGCGGAAGATTCTCAAAAACTTTCGAATGAAAAAAATACGGACTGGCGTACGCGTCCTTAAAAATATGCCGCTCGCCGGATGAGACGACCGGCGAAAGCTGATACAAATCGCCGATAAAAACCATCTGCACGCCGCCGAAGGGCGCTTTTTTATTCTTCCCATGCAGGCGCAAAAAAGCGTCCACGCAGTCCAGCAAGTCGGAGCGCACCATCGATATCTCATCGATCACAATCGCGTCAATGTTTTGATAGATATTCTTTTGATTTTTGCGCAGGCGGATATTTTTGACTTTATCGGTTGTGATATCGGGTTTAAAGCGGAAAAAAGAATGGATGGTCTGACCCTGCACATTGACCGCGGCGACACCCGTAGGAGCCAGGACAACCACGTCCTTGCGCGTCTCTGTGCGGAAATACTGCAGGAGCGTTGATTTTCCCGTGCCCGCTTTGCCCGTGATAAAAATATTCTTGGAGCTGTTCTCCATCACATCAAGGGCGCGCACGAAAAATTCGTTCAGCTCTAACTGTTTAGGTTTATCGAACATTGTCCAACTTTACCTGATCGCCCTGTCATCAACCATCCTACACATCGGAGGTGTAGGATGGTTCAAGGTTGCGCGGGTGACCGGACGCACCAAAAATAAAAAACCTCCGCGGAATTTTCCCCGCAAAGGTTTTACTCTTTTTCAGATCAAGAAATCCTAGGCGTCGGGATCGTGGTAGATGTATTCTTTGCCGGCAAAATTGCGCAGGACATATTTCCCGTCTCCCTTGCTGACGACATAATCGGGGTTAATGGGAATTTTCCCCCCGCCGCCGGGACCGTCAATCACATAGGTGGGGACGGCATAACCAGTCGTGTGGCCGCGCAGCTTCTCTATTATATTGATCCCCGCAGAGACAGGTGTGCGAAAATGTTTTGATCCTAAAATCGGATCGCACTGATATATATAGTAAGGCCGGACCCTGATCTTCAGAAGCTCATGCACCAATTTTTTCATGATCGCTGGCTTATCATTGATCCCTTTGAGCAAAACGGTCTGGCTGCCCATGGGAATCCCGCTGTCCGCCAAAAGATCGCAGGCAAATTTGACCCGCTTGGTGATCTCTTTGGGATGGTTGAAATGGATGCTCATCCAAATCGGGCTGTATTTTTTAAGCATCCGCACCAGATCCAGTGTCACGCGCTGCGGAAGCGTGACCGGAATCCGTGTGCCGATGCGTACAAATTCCACATGCGGGATTTCTTTCAAACTTTTGATAAGAAATTCCAAAACACTATCGCTTAAAGTGAGCGGATCCCCGCCGGAAATCAAAACATCACGGACTTTCTTGTTCGCGCGGATATAATCCAGCGCGGCCTTATACGTCGCGGTGCTTAACGTGCGGTTGCCGTCGCCGACCATGCGGGAACGCGTGCAATACCGGCAATACATGGCGCACATTTCATTCACCAAAAATAACACGCGATCTGGATAACGGTGCACCAAACCGTGCACCGGAGAATTTTTATCCTCACCACAGGGGTCGGCCATTTCCTCTGGCGCTGTTTCTAACTCAAACACCTGCGGCACCGATTGCAGGCGAATCGGACACTGTGGATCTTCCGGATCAATCAAGCTGGCAAAATACGGAGGAATGGACATAGTGAGTTTGCTGCCTGAGCCATCAATGCCTTTTTCCTCTTCCGGCGTTAGGTTAATCAATTTGGAAAGAACCTCTTTAGTGCGGATACGGTTGCGCAGCTGCCACTTCCAATCTTCCCATTCTAAAGGCGATGTGTTAAAAAAATTAATAACACGGTTTTCTTTGGGCGTGGGTTTTAAATTCGGCTGTGCCGTTTCAACGGCGTGTTCTTCTTTAACGACAACCTCGGGTGGGTTCATGTATTTTCCTCCTTGCCTGCCCCGACAACGGCGGGGCCTGCCTACCGCAGGCGGGCCTGCTACCGGCGGACATATTTTCCTGCCGGGATTCCCGCGTGGGAAGTAGCATTGATTTTCTGATGTGTCATTTTTTGATCCTGGTCCAAACCGTAACGCTCTAAAGCAAAATCCAGAATTTGATTAACGGTCTTTTGATAGGTTGACCCCATCGTCTGCGGAAACAAATTAAAAACATCCTGTTTGGCTAACGACGGCAATGGATTAATTTCCAAGATAAAGAGATTTCCTTGTTCATCCACACGAAAATCAACGCGGCCAAAATCGCGGCAATCCACGCTTTTATACGCAAGGACGGCGATGGCTTGTAATCTTTGGGTCAATTCAGAAGAAATCGGCGCCGGGCATGCGTATTGGAGGCTGTCATCTTTGGCCAGCACCCGCTCGAAAGTGAAAAACTCATTGCCTAAATCCAATTTTCCGTTGATCTTTACTTGGGATACCGGCATGGCCCGCGGATTTCCATTGCCCAACACCGGCACGGTAAATTCCATCCCGCGGACAAATTTCTCAACCAAGGCCGCCTGTTTATATTTTTGGGTAATGAGCTCCACTTGGCGCGTAAGCTGATCTAAATTTTCAACACGGGATTGCGCCGAAAGCCCCTTCGATGTTCCTTCATAACGCGGTTTAACAATGAGCGGATAACCAATCGTATTGAACCTTGCCAAATCTTCTGTCTGCTCAGCGCAAAAATAAGGCGCTGTTGGAAGGCCGTCGGCAATAAAACATTTCTTCGCGGCAATTTTATCCAGCGTGATACCCAAGGTGAGCGCGTCTGAACCCACGTACGCAATAGCAAATAATTCTAAAAGTAAAGGAATCTGCGATTCGCGGTTGCGGCCATTGAACCCTTCGGCAATATTGAAAACAATATCGACATCTAAATCTTCAATCTGCTTGATAAGATTATAGACGTGGCCGATTTTTTTAACCTGGTGCCCACCCGCCTCTAGCGCGGCAACGATACAATTGACCGTTTCCTCTGAATCGAACTCCGCGTTTAAGTCAATCGGATCACCGGCGGATAATTGCACGTCTGATTTAAGATTATATGTGAGGCCTATTTTTCTGCCCATTTTTCCCCCAAAAAAAAGGAGACCTTGGCACTGCTGAAGGTCCCCACCGCTCATCATTTATTGCAATTCGTTAAATCTCCTTATATTTTCTCTATTGACCTTTGTAGAACCAAAAGAATTGAGGTAGTCAATATTGGCCTTTGT
>CAYHTV010000119.1:0-4862 GCA_964359575.1 uncultured Planctomycetales bacterium | reverse complement strand
AGGCCAATATTGACTACCTCAATTCTTTTGGTTCTACAAAGGTCAATAAGACTTCGTATATGAAAAATATTAATTATTTACGTCATGTGCGAGTTTTTATTATCTGTGTCATTACGAGGATCCGCAAGGCGACGAAGTAATCTTTTTTCTATTAAAGATTGCTTCGCTTCGCTCGCAATGACACGAAACTTGCACACGGCGTTAATTATTTGAAAGGGGTATTCCATGGGGGCACTGCATGTGGATGAAAAAAATTTCCAGGCCGAAGTTTTAAACGCCAATCTGCCTGTTTTGGTGGACTTTTGGGCGCAGTGGTGCGGTCCATGCAAGATGCTTAGCCCAATCATTGATGAAATAGCTGAAGAATTAAAATCGCAGCTTAAGGTCGCCAAGGTTAACGTTGACAATGCCCAGGAGTTAGCCATGCAATATTCCGTTATGTCAATTCCCACCCTCTTGATTTTTAAAAAGGGGGAGGTTGTGGCCCAAATGGTTGGCGCGCTGCCGAAACAACAACTGCTGAATAAGATTAAACCCATATTAAATTAGCTCTCAGCCGTCGGTCTTCAGCCATCAGCCTAAATTTTTAAGAGAATTTTATGTTTCTCACCATCTGCAAATCCAAAATTGCCCATGCCCGCGTAACCGAAGCGGAGTTGTATTATGAGGGCAGCATCACGATTGATGAGAGAATCATCAAGGCCGTTGGTATCCTTCCGTCCGAAAAAGTTGAGGTCCTCAACCTTAATAACGGCTCACGTATTGAAACTTACGTCATCGCCGGTAAGGCTGGCTCAGGTCAGATTTGCCTTAACGGCCCGGCTGCCCGCACGGGTGTGGCCGGTGACAAACTTGTCATTTTAAGTTACGCGCTGGTGGACGCCGCGGAAGCCAAAAAAATTAAAACCAAAATTGTCTACCTCGATGATCACAACAAAATTAAAGATTAGGCTTTACGGGGATCCGTGTTTACGCAAAAAATCGATTTCTGTCAAATCCGTCGGGCCCGGCGAACGCATGCTGATCAAGGCGATGTTAGAAACGATGTATGAGCACAAAGGCATAGGCCTTGCCGCCCCGCAGGTGGGAATCAACGAACAAATCATTGTCGTTGATATTGGCGAGGGCCCGTTCGCTATTATTAATCCCAAGGTTATTAAAAAGTCTGGATCGGTTAAACTTGAAGAAGGGTGTTTGAGTATTCCCGGGGTGGTTGTGAATATTAAGCGTCCGCAAAAAATCACGGTGCGTTATACCAACGAACAGAATAGTGAAATCGATTGCGAGTGTTCGGATCTTTTGGCACGGGCGATTTTGCATGAGACCGATCATTTGCACGGAAAACTGATTGTCGATTACGCCGGCCTTACGGAAAAGAAAAAGATCAAGCAACAGTTGAAAGAAATCGAAAATAAGTCAAAAGTCAAAAGTTAAAAGTTTATAAATTATGCTCGATACCATCTCTCATAATTCCTATCAGAAGTTAAAGCGTCTTCCCCCTTGGTTTCGCCAAGATTTGCCCGACATGAACAAAATAAGCGAGATGAAAAATTTTTTCCGCGGCGCGCGTTTGCACACGGTTTGTGAAAGCGCCCGTTGTCCCAATATGGGGAAGTGCTGGGGGGAGGGGGTTGCGACTTTTATGATTTTAGGGGACACCTGCACACGGGCGTGCCGTTTTTGTGCCGTGCCCGCAGGTAGGCCTATGGTGGTTGACAGTGAGGAACCGCAGAATGTGGCCCATGCGGTGCAGGAATTAAATTTGCGTTTTGTCGTTGTGACCTCAGTGGCCCGCGATGATCTAAAAGATCAGGGGGCTGAACATTTTGCCAAAACCATTGCGGCGATCCGCGCACTCACGCCCCAAACCAAGATCGAAATTCTCATCCCGGATTTTTCCAATAGCATAGACAGTTTGAAAAAAGTTGTGGCGGCGCGGCCGGAGGTGATTAGCCACAATATGGAAACCGTCCGCCGGCTTTCCCCCAAAGTCCGGCCGCAGGCTGATTATGAACGTTCGCTTAAAGTTTTGGAAAATTTAAAAATGCTGGATACATCGATTTTTATTAAGTCGAGTTTTATGGTCGGTTTGGGCGAGACGCACGCGGAAATTACGCAGCTGATGCGGGATCTTTTAGCGGCCGGCTGTGATATCTTGACCATTGGGCAATATTTGGCTCCGACCCAGATGCGGCGTCATTTGTCGGAAGAGCGTTTTGTCCCACCAGAGGAATTTGAAGAATACCAACGGATGGGCATGGCAATGGGATTTAAGCATGTGATGGCGGGTCCGCTGGTGCGCAGCTCATTTCTCGCTGAGCAGGGGTATAGGGATTGTCTTAAAATGTCGCAAAGTCACAACGTCACATCGTCACAGGTCGTTGCAAGCAATTTATATGTGACCTTGTGATATCTATGCTGTCTTAATTAGCATTTTGTCATTCCCGTGAAGGCGGGAATCCAGTCGAGAACCCTGGATCCCCGACAAAAGCATTCGGGGATGACAGATCCGTGTCTCTTACAGTTTTCCTCGTCGAAATTATTCATATTAATTTGGACGTGCATGTTGTGATATTTAAAATCATGAATCAAAATTTTAAAAATATTTTGTCGTTCATTCTTCGTCTTGCCTTCAGCGTTTTTCTGCTGGGGTGGCTTTTTAGCAAAATCGATGTAAAGAAGACGGCCGATATTTTGAAAACCGCCGATATCAATTTTATTTTGGTGGCGCTGGCTGTCTATTGCGTGATTTATTACATTCTTCTGGTGCGGTGGTTTGTTTATGTCAAAGCGCTCAATTTGAAAATTCCTTTTCGAACGGTTTTTCGCTATTTTTCTATCGGCGTCTTTGGAAATTTATTTCTGCCGAGCGCCATCGGTGGAGATTTGATTAAAATTTATGGCCTCTGCAAAGACAGTTCCCAAAAACCTAAAGTGGTTGCCTCGGTCCTTTTGGATCGTTTAAGCGGGTACGCGGGACTGGTCGTGGTGGCGAGTGTGGCTTTTATTTTTGGGTACCGCTGGATTCATGATGTGTCGCTGTTCCTTTTGATCGCGGGATTAGCCGGCGGATGGAGTTTGGTGATGGCCGTTTTATTGAATGAAAAGCTGTACGCGGGCTGCTGCCGGATATTTGGGTTTTGGCCTAAGGCCAAAGAAAGTATTATGAAGATGCACTATGACATTGCGTTATTGAATAACCCGGCGCGCACCTTATGGCAGACGGTTGCCCTCTCCTGTTTAGCGCAAATCACCTATGCGGTTGTTTTTTGTCTCATTGCTCGGGCGCTGCATCAGGAAATCGGGATGATTTATTTTTTGATTTTTGTGCCTTTGATTTCGGTGGCAGCGGCATTCCCCTCGATTGGCGGCTTGGGGGTACGGGAAGCCGGGGCCGCCTATTTATTCGCTAAAGTGGGTGTAGACTCAGGGATCGCGGTGAGTATTTCCTTAATTAATTTTCTTTATATGATTTTGATAGGGCTGATCGGCGGGGCCGTTTATGTCGTTACATTATATTCTCGACGGGTACAATATTATCAATCAGATTCCAGCCTCAGCCCTGAAAAGACTTGAAGACAGACGCAATGAGCTGATTGGTTGGATTGAGGCATTCCGGCCGCAGGGAAGTGTCCGTAATGCCGTGACAGTGGTTTTTGACGGAAAGCCTGGGATGTGGGGGCCAGCATCTTTTTCAACTGTCAAGGTGATCTTTACCAGCGGAGAGAGCGCCGACGAAAAAATAAAGGAAATTGTCAGCCAGGCGCAGAATAAAAAGCAGATTGTTGTCGTGACCGATGACCGCGCGATTCAATATTATGTGCGGTCCTTGGGGGCGGCAGTTATGAGTGTCGCGGATTTTTTGGCAAAGTTTAATTCTCCTTACGGAAAAGTAAAAATGGCGTTAGAGTCTCTGGGGCCGGTAGAGAGCACTAAAGGGATTCCCAAGGCGCTTGAGTATCAAATCACCGCGGAGTTGGCAAGGCTTTGGCTTAAACCGAAAGAGAAACACAAAGAATAATATGTCTTTTGTTCGTTATATTGCGGATTTTATCATTGGAAGCGGCAATGCGTTGTTTTTTTTAAGGGATGTTCTTTTTTGTGTGGCGCGGGGGCGGATCCGTTGGGCTGAAGTCTTGAAGCAGATTTACGAGCAGGGGGTGCAGTCGGTTGTGATTATCGCGCTGGCCTCATTTGCTTCTGGGGCGGTTCTGGCACTGCAGGGGTATGTGATGCTCAACCGTTTTGGCGCTAAGGAATATGTCGCTCAGCTGGTTGCGTTATCATTGGTGCGGGAACTCAGTCCGGTTTTTGGTTCGTTTATTTTTTCGGGGAAAGCCGGGGCGCGGCTCGCCGCGGAATTAGGGACAATGAACGTCAACGACCAGATGCTGGCCACCCGCACGCTGGGTGTTGATCCGATCGAATTTTTGGCGGTGCCGCGGATGGTGGCATGTTTTTTGGTTCTGCCTGGATTGATTGTGTTTTCGCAGCTCGTCGGCATTTTGGGCGGCTACGTGATCGGCGTCTTTGATGCCCATATCCCCAGCGCGACATACATTCACCAAACCTTGCGCAGTATTGGCTATGTGGATTTTTTTAGCGGATTTTTTAAGACGCTTTTTTTTGGTTTACTGATCGGCTGGGTGTGCTGTTATCAAGGATTTTATACCAAAGGCGGCTCGCTCGGTGTGGGGCAATACACAACGAAGGCGGTCGCTTTTTCGTATATTTTGATTGTCATCTCCAATACGATTTTGACCAAACTGATTTTAACTTTTTGGGGTTAATTGGGGTTATGGGCCTTCGTACAACTAAAGAAAAAAATTTGAATTTATCATTGAGGAGACAAAGGCCAATAT
>CAYHTV010000118.1:0-4932 GCA_964359575.1 uncultured Planctomycetales bacterium | reverse complement strand
GCTTCGCAAAAAGCGCTCGCAATGACACTGAAAGGAGGTTTTCCGACACTATCAGGAACGCGGTATTGTACCGTGTTCTCCTGAATATCATTGAGGTAACACGGTACTAATGGTTGTACAAAGCTCAATAAATTCCCAAAATTACAACAGTCCGCGCCTCGCCGACCACGAATAATGATCCGGTCACCAGGATCACAGAATTTTTTTTAGCTATATGCTTTGCCTGCTGCATGGCTTGGGCTACGTTTTCTGAGTACATAATATGTTTCCCCGGGAAAAATTTGGCCCACTCTTCTTTGTTTAAAACAGCCGCCCGCGGGTGATTGGCCTTGGTTAAAATGATTTCCTGAGCTACCGGACGCAAAACTTTGGCTATGCCTTCTTTGTTTTTATCACCGGATAAACCTAAAACCAAGACAATTTTTCTCCCCGGAAAAATATCCCGCAGCGTCTTGGCTAAAACCCGCATGGCCGCCGGGTTATGTGCTCCGTCGAGAACGATAAAAGGGGTCTTCTGGATAATCTCAAACCTTCCCGGCCAAACTGTTCTGCGGATTCCTTCTCGGATGTCCTTAGCGCCAATATCGATCTCCCGCACTGAGAGCGACGTTATCATGCCCACCGCGACCGCGGCATTGACCGCCTGATGTTCTCCCAACAACGCGCTGTGCAGATTTTGATGTTTCCCCTGAGGCGTAATGATCGAAAACTTGAGTCCCCTGGCCGATTGCGAAATGATTTGATAGCGAATATCCCGCCCCGCCACAGCCGGCTGAATCCCCAATAGCCGGCAACGGCTCTCAATAACCTGCCTAGCTTGAAGAGGCTGCGGGGCCATGACAACTTTCTGATCGTGTGTTTTAATAATCCCGGCTTTTTCATACGCAATTCTTTCAAGGGTATCACCCAGCTGCCGGGTATGTTCCAGGCTGATCGGGGTAATGCCGCACACCCGCGCCTCAACGAGATTCGTGGCATCCAAGCGGCCTCCCAAACCCGTTTCCAATACGACCCAATCAACTTTTTTTTGTTGAAAATAATAAAGAGCCAAAACCGTGTAAATCTCAAAAAATGTGAGTTGCCCCAGTTCTTTGCGCCGACGGATGCGCTCAATGTGAGGTTTGATTTCTTTAAGCGTCTGACAAAAATCTTTTTCGCTGATGCGGGTATCCGCAATTTTTCCTTGTCGCTTGCGAGACGCCGGGTTAAGGATACGGATGCGCTCCCGGATATTTTCCAAATGCGGAGACGTGTACAGCCCAACGGAATAACCGGCCGTCTGTAAAATGGAAGATACAAACGCGCACACGGATCCCTTGCCGTTGGTCCCCGCCAGATGCAGCGAACGGAGTTTACACTGCGGTGAGCCTAAAGATTCCAAGAGGACGGCAACGCGCCGTAAATTTAATTGCGCGGGATTAACAGAGTTGAGTTGATTTTCAAAATTAATAAACGAATTTAAATACCGCTGGGCGGAGGGGAAGGACATCTTTAATGTTTAAAATGCCGTGTGCCGGTCATGACCATAGCGATTTTGGCTTTATCCGCGGCCTTGATCACATTCGGATCTTCAATGGAGCCGCCGGTTTGAATAATCGCCTTAACCCCTGCTTTAGCGGCAAGGGTTACGGTATCAGCCTTAGGCAAAAAGGCATCTGAAATTAAACACGCGCCTTGGGCGTTTTTGCCGGCTTTGCGGATCGCGCTGGCGGCGCTGTCGACGCGGCTGGTCTGGCCGCAACCGATGCCGACGGTCTTGCGCCCTTTAATAAGAATAATCGCGTTCGACTTAATATTGCGAATCGCTTGCCAGCCAAATTCAAACGCGTTCATCTGGACTTGCGTCGGCTTAATTTTAGTGACGATTTTCCATTCGGCGCGGTTCAGCCGTGTACTATCTTTCTCCTGCAGAAGCAGCCCGCCTAAAACCTTTTTAAAATCATGGGCTTCGGCATCTAAATTTCCAAAATCCAGATCCATCAACCGCAGATTTTTCTTTTGAGAAAGAATTGGGAAGGCCGCGTTGTCATAACCCGGGGCGACAATGCATTCCATAAATCCGCTCTTCACAATGGCCCTTGCCGTCGAGGAGTCCACCACCCGGTTAAGTCCGATAATGCCTCCAAAAGCCGATAGGGAATCGCACTTCCATGCCTGGGTATAAGCGGCGGCTAACGAGGGATTTTCCGCGATACCGGTTGGGTTATTATGCTTAATAATCACCGCCGCGGGGTTATTAAAAATTTTTACAAATTCAATGGCCGCGTTCAAATCCAATAAATTATTAAAAGAGAGTTCCCTGCCGTGGCGCTGCTTCATTTCGAAAAGACCATGGGCCGCCCCCTGCTCTTTATAAAACGCCGCCGCCTGATGCGGATTCTCCCCATAGCGCAGGTCCTGTATTTTTATAAAGCGCAGGGCCATTTCTTTGGAAAATTTGGAAAAATCTTCGCCGCTTAAACGCTGATTAAGGAAATGATAAATACTATTATCATAGCCGGCGGTGCGGGTAAATGCTTCCACGGCCAGCTTGAACAAAACCGTGTCGGATAAAATCCCATTGTTGACTTCCAATTCTTTTAAAATATCTTTGTATTTATCCGGATTGCAAATGACGGCGACACTTTTATAATTTTTCGCGGCCGAGCGGATCATCGTTGGCCCCCCAACGTCAATGTTTTCGATGGCCTCTTCCAGAGACACATTTTTCTTCTGGGTAATTTTTTCAAAAGGATAAAGATTGATGACGGCCATATCAATCGGTGCAATCTTTAATCGCTCCAATTCCGCCATGTGTTCGCTTTTTTCGCGCGAGGCCAGCAAACCGGCGTGGATAAAAGGATGCAGGGTTTTCACCCGGCCGCCTAAGATTTCGGGAAAACCGGTGTAATCGCTCACCTCGCGCACGGCCACACCGTTGCTCGCAAGAAAGCGGGCCGTCCCACCGGTAGAAAGGATTTCAATCCCCCGGGTGTGCAAGGCGCGGGCAAATTCTAAAAGGCCGGTTTTATCAGATACGCTGATGAGGGCGCGTTTGACTTTGATCATAAACTAGCTCTCAGCTATCAGCAAAAGTCAAACACTGACGGCTGATAACTGATGGCTCATTAACGTCATGTGCGAGTTTTTATTATTTGTGTCATTACGAGGAGCCGCAAGGCGACGAAGTAATCTTTTTTCTATTAAAGATTGCTTCGCTTCGCTCGCAATGACACGAAACTTGCACACGGCGTTCATTAGCTTTTTAATAATTTAATAATTTCTGCCACAAACCGCGGTAGATCTTCTGGCTTGCGGGAGGTGATTAAATTGCCATCGACCACGACTTCCCGGTCGAGATATTTGGCGCCGGCGGCAATCAGATCGTCTTTGATGGCAAAAAAACATGTCACGGTATGGTCTTTTAAAATTCCCGCCGAAACCAGCACCCACCCGCCGTGGCAAATCGACGCCACCACACGGCCGTCGACATAAAGCCTCTTAACAAAATTGACAACCGCTTCATGACGGCGCAAAAAATCCGGGGCCCATCCTCCTGGGATGATCACTCCGTCAAATTCCGTGGGCTTGACTTTATCAATAGCGGCATCCACTCTGACCGGGTACCCTTCTTTACTGGAATAAACATCCTTCGTGCCGGTCCCAATAATTTTCACGGCCATCCCTTCCTCCTGCAGGCGCAGGAAGGGATACCATACCTCCAGCACTTGGTAGTAATCTTCCACCAAAATCGCGACTTTTTTTTGTGATTTTGCCATCGGACGTGCTCCCTGCGACACAGCTACAGCGGGAAATAGACTATGGGCCTTTGTACAACTAAAGAAAAAAATTTGGATTTATCATTGAGAAGACAAAGGCCAATATTGACTACCTCAATTCTTTTGGTTCTACAAAGGTCAATAAAGCCCAACAAAGAAAGCACGGGATGACCTTACGCCATGTAATCCCGTGCTTTCCATAAATCACTACTTTTTTCTTTTGCGCTCAGAAGGCTTTGAATAATACCGCCGCTCTTTAACCTCAATGAGAAAACCATCTTTTTGGCACTGTTTTTTGAAAATGCGCAAAGCCTTTTCAAAATCAAGTTTATCATTGATTCTGACTTCCACCATGAACAATCACCGCCTTAGTACTATTTTTAAATCCAAAAATCTTAAAAACTGCGTGTATAGTATAATATACTTTAAAAATTTGTAAAGGCAAAAGTCACCGCTCGCCCCTGGAAACGGCTCTCAAGAAATCCAACGCGGCGCGTTAGACGGCGCTGGCCCCTTCTTCACCGGTGCGGATACGGTACAATTTATCCAAAGGCAAAACCGCAATCTTCCCGTCACCAGTTGTGTCGGTCTTGGCAATCTTACGGATCATCTCAACAACTTTATCGACTTGAAACTCATCCGCGTAAATCTCAATCTTTATTTTTTCCTTAAGGCCGTTGCGGTGATGACCAAAACCTCTTGCATCCAAGACCGTCATACCGCCAATGCCGGATTTTTCAAGCACCTTATAAATTTCTTGAAATTTCTCCTTGCGCACAATCGCTTCGATTTTTTTCATAAATCTCCTTTAACTGGCCGTATCATACCACAGCGGCTCACGCCGCGTCAACTTACAAATACCCTTGCCTTGCCCATCGGTGCTTTAGTTGTATTCCTGCCCAAAAGCGCAAACGCTGATTTAGGTCCGAAACCAAGCGTTGATATTGATGTTCTTTATAATCAACAAAAAATTTCCGATTTGAATTTCAGCGCAAAAATGTTAAGCTGCGCTCCACAAGATTTCGCACAAAGTGAATCAAAATACGAAGAAGATTTAATCCCGCAATTAAAAATTAACGAGTACGACTCATCTAAAAATTGCTATTGGTTCCCGGATCGTCTAGTACACTGTAACAGAAATTTTTAATCTTATATTCCCTCTCCCAGAGGGAGA
>CAYHTV010000117.1:0-4951 GCA_964359575.1 uncultured Planctomycetales bacterium | reverse complement strand
CTCTTACAGTTTTCCTCGTCGAAATTATTCATATTAATTTGGACGTGCATGAGTTGGCTTAATATGAATATAGGTAACGACTCTGCGAAAACGACTTTTTGTTTTTGTGAAAAAAACCTCTCCATCACAGCCAGCGGTAAGATGATTCAACCCATTGACGTTTTTCCCCGGTTTCCATTTATGGCCTTGCCGCGTGAGAATAGTCCCGGACTTAACAAGCTGGCCCCCGCTCACCTTAATCCCGCGGGTTTCCTTATAATATTTGTGTGTTGTATGGCCAAGTCTCGACATTAATTTTTCCTCCTTTTAAATAATAGCTCATCTTTTTAGCCTATCTGTCAACAAATAAGCACATCAGTATACTATTTTTTTTCTAAAAAAACCAGAACGATTATCTGTCCCTCGTGGGAATGTCCCGCGGAGTATCCCGCGGAAGAGGTTTTATAAAACAGAAAAAATTTTGTTTTTTAGGTGCGGAGAGAGTATAATTAAATCAATTTCCAGGCCTATAATTGAAAGGAATTTTGGAAAAATGCTGCACCGCAAAGCAAAAATTTTTCTGGGCGTGAGTCTCCTGGCCATGCTCTGCCACAGCCTATGGCCGCTGGAAACTCCTGCCGCTGTTTTCAGCAAATCTCAGATCAACAAGTGGATGCCGGTTCAACCGATGCTTCCCGCGCCGGATCACGAAGTCGTGGCCGCTTACAAGTTTATTCTGCGTTTAAATCCTTCCCTCAGTGTTCTGCGCATCGCGCAATGGAACCCGGTTAATTTATCCAATGCCACCGTGGACGTCGGGTACATTGATCAGCCCCAGATCGAGGCGGATCAATATCTTCATGTGGCTTATATGAAGCTTGATCAAAACAACCAAGATACGGTCCAATACAAATTATTTCAAAATACCCAGCAATTACTGCAGTCTTATCAATTGCCGTTGAATCCCAATAATACCGACGTCAAAGCCATTGCCATGCGTTTGAAAGGAGCTGATGTTCACATCGCGGTTTCAGCGATCGACACAGCGACCCAGCAGTCCATGATTTATTATTTTACTAAGGCACCCGGTTCTTCCTCGTGGCAAGTCATGACATTCCCCATCACGGGACAGCCGGGAGAGGGGCTGGAACTAGAAATTCTGCCGTTATTGAACCAGGCCGCGGTGGCTTTTACGCGCCAAACGGCGGGAGTGCAGGATTTGACTCTTTTGGAAATCAATCTCACGACGGGAAATAGCATTCAGACCGTGGTGCGTTCGGGCCGCGTGTATTTAGGGAATCAGGCGACGGACAGTTTTAAACCCATCAGTTTTAATGTATCGCCCCAGACATTATTTTCGTGGCTGAGTTATGGGCAGACTAACGCGTTTAACTCTCCGATTATCGGGACTACTTTAGATGAGGGAATAGGATTGAGCCCTATCTTTTGGCAGGCCAAAACCAATTTCAACAACGCCTGGGGTTCAGCCGTATCGCATCGGTTTTCGTCCGGTTTTAACGTGGTCACTTTGGAAGGTTCAGGTGGGTTTTCATTGGGGGGGAAGGATCTTTATCTTTGCGAGGCTCCTAACGGGGTGATATCACCGCCCGTTCTCTTGGACTCTGGCCCCTATTTTCAGTCCCCGGCGGTCACCGAAGAGAATGCCAACGGGAATTTTTATATTGGCACGGCTGTCATGACCAATATTTTTTATGGATTTGGAGAACTTAGACTTTACACCCGCAATGGAAATTATTATTTTCTCGAACCTCCCGGCGCGTTTGGGTATTATAAGGAACTGGATATTGAATTGAAAGAGTAAGCGACTTGTTTGTGACTAAAAGTTGGCTGGCTCAAAAGATCTGTTCATAAAAAATACCGCTGGTCCTATTCCCTAAAATTAATGCTGAAAAAAATTTTTATTTCTGCCCTTACCGCGGTCATCACGAGTGCCTGCCAACCATCCTCAGTCCATGCCATCGCGAAATTGGTGCCTACCTCTGTCGACGGCACGATCACTCAAGACACGATTTGGACCAGCAATCAAAGCCCTTATATCGTGACCGGCGATATGACCGTCAATCCCTTTGTGACTTTAACCATTCAGCCCGGGGTCGAAGTGCGGTTTGCAGGGAATAATTCCTTACTTATTTAAAATCGCGTCGATCTCTTTTTTGTAAGCATTAAAATCGCGCGACATGGTCTTTTTTCCGTTCAAAAAAAATGTGGGAGTCCCCTGGACGTCGACTTGCCCGCCTAAGGCCAAATCCGCCTCAATCCATTCTTCCCATTGCGCATCTTTGTCCTTGTAATCGTTAAGAAATTTATCCACGTTTAATCCGATTTTCTCGGCTAGTTCTTTATATTTCCCTTCGCTTAAGTTTGAATTATCCTCCAAAATAGCATCCACTATTTGGGCATATTTGCCTTGCTCAGCGGCGGCAAAAGCAGCTTTGGCAGCCGATCTGGCCTGCGGATGAAAGGACAATGGAAAACTCTTTACAACATACCGTACGTCATTGGGATAGGTTTCTAAAACTTGTTTTATCGGCGGATGAAATCTTGCGCAAAACGGGCATTGAAAATCCACGAATTCTACAATCGTTATCGGCGCGTCTTGTTTTCCTATAATGGGTGAATGATCCGTGGGGATATCATATACCTTGGTATAATCCTCAGACGGCGGTTCCGGCGGCGCGTTGCGCTGCCCGGGCTGGCCTAACGCTCCTGCCGCCTGATCGAGCTTGGCCTCCAGCAAAGTGACGCGCCTTTGCAAATCTTGAAGAGATAAAACCAGCGCCGCCACGTCCTGTCCACCCGTTTTCCCTTTGTTTTCCTCCAAACTTTTTAGAATACGAACAATCTCGCTTTGCTGCTGCAGCATTTCCTTGCCAACCGAATCTTTGGCCCGTTTCGATCCCACCGCGACTCCTACAAAAATACACAAAAGGACAATCAATATACCAGTCAATAATTTGTTTTGCATAACGCATCCTTTCTTTAAAAGATGAATATTAAAAATATGAAATAAAGTTTAGCTTAAAAACGTGTTCTTTTCAACGAATAAAAAGTTCCATGTCAAGCTGCATCAGCCAGATCCCACATTGATTCCGCCATATTTTTTCAGAATATACTTAATATAATCCCAACGCCGCGAGGATTTAAAAACGGCGATAATAAGAGTGCGCTCGCCTTTTTTGATGGTCCCCACAAAACAGGGACCAGCGCTGCGGGTGTAACCGGTTTTTCCATACACCTTTCTCTTCCAGTCCCCCATAAATAAACTATTATTATGGCTCTTCAGATAAATTTTTCTCCCGTCCAGGGAGCGAATGGTTTTATGGGAACTATGAATCGCCTGCCGAAAAACAGGATATTTCAGGGCTTCACGAAAAATTAAATACATATCATAAGCGGTCGTGTATTGCGAAACTTTTGGGGTAGGCAGGCCCGACGAATTGGCAAATTTTGTATTCTTTGCGCCCAATTGTCGGGCGCGCCGATTCATCAACTGAACAAATTCCCATTCCGAACCCGCTACCGCCTCGGCGATCGCAACACTGGCGTCATTGGCGGAGTTCAAAAGCAATCCATAGAGAAGCTCCGCCGCTTTATACTGCTCCCCTGCCCTTAAATTCAATTTGCTGGGCGGCGGCAGAGCAGCGCGCCGGCTGACTGTAACGACACGATCTAATGATAATTTTTCCAGCACCAATAAGGCTGTCATCACTTTCGCCGTACTGGCCGGCAGAACACGGCTATGGATATTTTTGCCGAACAATCGCCGAGAATGTGTCGCATCATAGAGAACTGCCGAATGCGCCGAGAGGGAGGCATATTTTTTTTTCTTCCGTTTCGCTTCCACCGGAGTCGACGCTGCGACAACCACGGCCAGACAGACAAAAAAAACAATACGGTAAAAACGCTGTGATTTCATGGGATTATTCTTCGCTTCCGCAGCTGCGTTGACACAGTTGATAAACCACCTTCAGCGCTTCGGCTATCCCAGAACTGGGAATGAAATTTTGTCCTAAGGCAGGCGCAATGCACCACTGTTTATCCACCGGGAATATGGCAACCCACAGATGCTGGGTTAATTTCTCTTCGGCAACGACCAAATGGATCATGGCTTTGCGCTGCCCGGCATCGGTAATCCATTCTTTAAAAATAATTGTTGTGGGGCCGATCACATTTTCAAAAATAGGTCGATCCATCGCAAATGTGTCAATAAAATACGGCTGCAATGTTACATCCTCCTTCGCTGGGATTTCCCAATGTCCTTTTTTGATAAGATGCAATTCAAAAAAATGCCGCTGCCCCTGCTCCACCCATTTGCGCTCATATTTTGTGCCATAGTGCGCAGCGATCGTTTTTCCCTCTGCGCTAAATCCCGTTTCGGGAAGCTGCTGCGATATCCATTCATAATAAGGCTGATGATCGGTCACGATTGTCATCTGTCCGTTGGGTTTCAAACGGCTATTCGTCAGTTGTAAAAAGGCCTGCGAAAAAAGGCGGTGTTTAAGATGCTCTTTTTTGGGCCAGGGGCACGGGAACAAACAATAGATATGCTCTATCGATTGAGGGAGGAATAATCGCTCAAAGGCAACCCAGGCATCGATCAACAACACCCTGACATTATTGACTTCACTGCGGTTGATTTTTTTTAATGTTTTATAAATTCTCTCCCATTTTTGTTCGATGCCCACAAAATTACGCGTCGGCTGATTTTGAGCAGTACGCGCTAGAAAATCGCCATTGCCAAACCCTATTTCTACATCCAAGGGCTGGGCCGCGGGAAAATGCCCTGCCCAATCCACCGGCCGCTCAATAGTATAAGGGGAAATAAACGATTGTAAGGAAATATTCGACTTCACGTAAAAATCATTGTTATTTTATGGGCCTTTGCCAATGCTGTCTTAATTAACGCCGTGTGCAAGTTTCGTGTCATTGCGAGCGAAGCGAAGCAATCTTT
>CAYHTV010000116.1:0-5271 GCA_964359575.1 uncultured Planctomycetales bacterium | reverse complement strand
CCGAACTTCGTTCGTCCTCGCAATGACACCGGGAGGGTTTTCCGACACTATCTTCATTTTGGAATGGATGACGCCGCGCGACTGCGTCATTCGTTTTAACATCTCACCGTAACGCTTCCCTTTAGGCTCAAATTGGATCAACCGGTTATTGTTTTTTTTATGGGTAAATTCGACACGCAGATATTCTTTGGGCATGAGGTCCCCTAATTTTTCCGCCCACTCGACAACGGCAACGCCATCCCCGTATAAAAATTCTTCGTACCCGATGTTTACAATCTCATCCGCGTTATCCACCCGGTAAAGATCGAAGTGATACAAAGGCTTTTTGCCCTCATAAATATTCATCAAAACAAAGGTGGGGCTGTGCACTTTCTTATGATTGATTTTGAGGCCTTGCGCGATGCCTTTGGTAAAAGTGGTTTTGCCGCTGCCTAAATCTCCGAACAGACAAACAATACTCCGGTACCGCAGGTATTTTGCGAGCTTTGTTCCTAACCGCAGCGTTTCCTTCTCATTTTGGGATAAATATTGAAATGATTTCATAATCCAATATACCAAGGGGACTTGCCGGCCTATTGTTTTTTGGGCGCGTCAATATCCTAAGGTTTAATTTTCCGTTTTGACTTTTGACTTTTAAGTTTTAAGTTTGTATTACTCATCCCAGGCAACGGCTTCGGCAGTCTGCTCTGTTCCCTGACTAACAGCATCGGATGCTGGCTGCGGCGCTGCCCCGGAAGGCTCATCTCTCTTGCCAGGCAAAAAATGAATATTGTTTGCCGAGATGCGGACCCGGCTCTGCGTCTTGCCGTCTTTTTCCCAGCGCTCCTGCCGCAGCCGCCCCTCGACGATAATCCCGCGGCCTTTGGCCAAATATTTCGCGCAGTTCTCGGCCACGACACCCCAGACCTCCACATCAAAATAGGACACCTCGGTCTTTTTCTCACCATTACTCGTATAAACACGATTGTTGGCAATAGACAGGCTGCACACCGATTTTCCGGAGGGGGTGTATTTTAATTCCGGATCCCTGGTCAGATTTCCCATAATGTTGACACTGTTTAGGCTCATGGCTTGTTCCTTTCTGTTAAATTTTCACTTGTGGGACATGGGGAAATCGAGGAGATGGCTCAATAATACCACCCAGAGACAGGAATAACAATGAATTATTATCCCACTAACTCTTTGAGCCGGCTCAACGAATCGTTATCCATCTGTGTAAAATAAATGGCAATGCCCTCTCCATCGGCAATGCGAGAAATACGGGCCCAACCTTCCACCAGGGCTTCTGCGCTGTCCAAAGAACGCTGAATGGCGAAACTCACTTCGTCATGAGGCTGCATGTAAATATTGCCTTTCATACAGACAAAGGCACTTTTGAGGGAAATATCCTTAAGCTGTCCCTGCACCATAATCTGCGAACCAAAACTGAGTTGAATTGGCAGATGACTTAATGTGCGCGGCACCCGACGGTGGTTAACAGATGAGTAAGACATCATTGTCTCTCGTTATTTGACCGGTGAAATATCTACTTCCGGTTTCCAATTTTTGATTTCTTCAAGACTGATTTCACGGCCGTGCTGATCAAAAGCCCTCACGTCATTATTTTGATCCGGCTGAATTTGCGCTGTGGTAGTTTCAATCTTATCTTGTTATGGATCTGTCATCCCCGAATGCTTTTTCCTCCAAAGGCGGATCCGCCTCAGGCGGAGTCGGGGATCCAGGGTTCTCGACTGGATTCCCGCCTTTCAGCCATAGGCTGATCCGCCTTTGGAGGACGCGGGAATGACAAAATGCCTAATTAACGTGAGTTCGACATAATTTCTCCCCTCCCTCGATGGGAGGGGTTGGGGGAGGGTGATGAAAAATAGTGTTTTCATCTTCTATCCACCCCCACCTCACCTCCCCCATCAAGGGGGAGGAATTCTTATATCGAACTGACGTTAATTAAGACAGCATTGAATACACAAGTAAGATATACCACACAAATGTATGGTTGCAAAGAATTAATTTACGGAAGCTAAGGCCACAGGCTTGCCCGTGGATTTAGCTGTAGTACTTGCCCGTGGTTTCATGCCACGGGCAAGTGGCGACCCGAAGGGTCGTCCCTTGACTAAAAATGCGCAAAGCCCTCCGCCGGCAAACGGGTGGCCTTCCAGCGCCGATTGATGAGCTGTAATCCGTGCTTTGGAGCGACAATTTCGCCGATCAAATAAAATTTTTGATCTTGGACCATCAGCCGCCGGCCGTCTTTGGGAGAAACCGTAAAAAGCAATTCAAAATCCTCCCCATCGTAAAGGGCTTGATTTAAATCAGCACCCTTATTCAAAGGAATCTTATGTTCATAAATAACCGCCCCGACTTTACTTTCCGCCAAAATATGCCCCAAGTCACCAGCTAATCCATCGGAAATATCGATCATCGCCGTGGTGTGAAAGTTTTTGGCCAGATACTGGGCCTCTTTGACACGCGGGGTAAAGGACAAATGCCTTCCGCTCTTTAAAGAATTCCCCAGCGCTCCGGTTATAAAAATCAAGTCCCCTGGTCGCGCGCCACTGCGCAGTGTTAAATATTTTTTTGGAACTTCTCCCAGCAGCGCGACATTGATGATGAGCTTATCGCTTTTTACTGTATCCCCACCGACAATTGAGCAGCGAAACTTTCGGCACAATTCACTCATCCCCTGATACAAATTTTTAACAAACCCCATCCGCGCCGCGGCTGAAACGCCCAACGAAACAACCGCGTATGTCGGCACACCACCCATGGCCGCGATATCGCTCACATTACAGGCTATCGCCTTGCGCCCAATCGCCGCGGGACTATTTTTAAGAGTAAAATGCACACCCTCGACCAACATATCCGTCGTAAAAAGCAAATATTTATCCTTGGTAAGCGGCAGTACCGCCGCGTCATCGCCGATGCCTTGGATGACGCCTCGAGAGTGTAACGCAGGCAGACTGCGAAATGAAACGCCAATGGTTTTACGAATTAAATCAATCATCTCAAATTCCCCGATATCGGATAACCTTTTGGCCATTGAGTTTTCCAAGAAATTTATTTTAGAACTTACGCGCCGCAATGACACTGAAAGGAGGTTTTCCGACACTATCAATGTTAGCTTAAAATATCTAAAATTTCCCCTTTGCCCCGCTACTCACTACTCCATCCACCGCTTTGCGTACCCCTTTTCTAACAATAGATTATTCAAATACAAATCGCCGTTCACCGCTCGTGACTCGCCGCTCGAAGGAATGAAGATGTCGGCTAGATATCTATCATATTTATCCGACCTTGAGCTGCGCACGATGATCATTTGCGCTTCCTTAATATGCGACTGGACAAAGGCCTTGGCGTCCTGGCCTTCTTTCGTGTCTAATTCCGGGGCGTCGATATCACGCAGGCGAAGAACTTCCCGGTAGGAATCGTCGTAGCCTAAATTCATCCGCACTTTAATCGTATCGCCGTCGATGACTTTCTCCACAACCGCTTGATAAGTGTAGAGGTCTTTTGCGCTGGCGCTTTTCTTTTTAAAATTCTCGCCGACAAAATCGCCTTTACTTAAAGAGGACCAGGACGGGATATTGCGGAACATGCCGAAGCCTAAGTCAACCAGGAGTTCTGGCTGTCCGCCTACGGTTGGGCGTTTGACAACTTGATAAGTAAATAATTCTCCCCGTAAAGGAATGAGCAGTGCTTGTTTCGATTCGGGTTGTTTCGTTAAAATTTTTTTAAACGGCGGACGACCGTCCTTTAGACGTGCAGCCAGCTCTTCGGCAGACCAGGCATTGCGGCCCGCAGCTTTTTCAAGCGTTAAACGCTTTTTATCATCGGAAATTGTGATCAATTGGCGGTAATGGCTCCAACTGAATTGTTGCCCGCGGGCAACAATTGGTATCTGTGGATATTTCTGAGCAAATCTAATACAACGGTGCAAAAGCGTTGAATTTACATTAAGATCTTTTGCGAGACGCTTAATCACTTTCACACCATACTCAGCGCGCTCTTTGTGTTTTAAAATATGCGCCTGAATGATCCGCCCGGTTTCCCAATACGTCCACACCCGCTCTTGTTCAATGCGCTTTTGACCTTCGATAATAACGGCCTTCACCCGGGTCAAAAGACCTGAATAACTATCTGGACTTTTTATCTTTAAACTTTGCGACATAGGGTTTTTTTAATATTTTCTTTAAACGGCGGGCGGATGATGCCGCATTCGGTCACAATGCCAGCGATGAGTTCGTGGTCGGTGACATCAAAGGCTGGATTAAAAACCTTTACGCCCTTAGGCGCGGTTTGAATATCGCAAAAATGGGTGACTTCCTGTACAGAGCGTTCTTCAATGGGGATTTGCCTGCCTGATTGAATTTTAAAATCAAACGTTGAGCGAGGGGCCACAATATATAAAGGAATGCCGTGATGTTTGGCCAAAACCGCCAGACTATACGTGCCGATTTTATTGGCGG
Source organism: uncultured Planctomycetales bacterium (assembly GCA_964359575.1). Lineage (GTDB taxonomy): Bacteria > Omnitrophota > Gorgyraeia > Zapsychrales > GWA2-47-8 > 2-02-FULL-48-11. Next base: position 808 of record CAYHTV010000116.1, on the reverse strand, counting down.
TGTCGCCGTTGGAAGCGATGCGGTCCGCGCCGGTAAAAATCGCGTCGACCTTTCCCTGTTTCATCAGGGTGGCGGCCATGTTATCGCAAATCAATGTGGTGTCGATTTTCTCGCGCAGTAATTCCCAGGTCGTTAAACGGGCTCCCTGCAAAAGCGGCCGGGTCTCGCAGGAGAAAACTTTAAATTTCTTCCCCTTCTTCCTGGCGCTATAAAAAACCCCCAGCGCCGTCCCGTAATCAACGGTAGCGAGCGCACCCGCGTTACAAACCGTCATATAGTTCCCGCCCGATTGAATCAATGGCGCCCCAAAATTTCCCATTCGACGACAAACAATTTGGTCTTCCTTATAAATCTCCAGGGCTTTCTTATGGAGTAGTTTTTTGATTTCGACAATTGAATGGTTTTTATTTTTCTCTACCACATCCTTCATCCGGTCCAACATGTTGAACAAATTCACCGCCGTTGGACGGGAGCTGCCGATATACGCGCACAATTCTTCAAAAAAATTTAAAAATTTTTTCTTGTCCGTGCCTTTAAAATCCTTCAACCCGAGCAAAACGCCGAACACCGCCGCCACTCCAATCGCCGGCGCCCCCCGCACCGCCAGCGTCTTGATTGCGTCCCACATCTGCTTCACATCGCGGCAGTAAATGTACTCAAACTTCGTCGGCAATTTACGCTGATCGATGATCCGGCTGCAGCCGTTGACCCATTTGATGGTTGAAATAGACATAGTTATTTTTTCTCGATTTTACCATCCTACACCTCCGATGTGTAGGATGGTCACTTAGCCGATGACTCCACCACC
>CAYHTV010000115.1:0-5431 GCA_964359575.1 uncultured Planctomycetales bacterium | reverse complement strand
ATTCCCGCCTTCGCGGGAATGACAGACTCTATATTCAAACGCGAAAGTCCTAAATATAATAACATACAGATAGTGTCGGAAAATCTCCTTTCAGTGTCATTGCGAGCGCTTTTTGCGAAGCAATCTTTCCTGGATTGCTTCGTCACTACGCTCCTCGCAATGACACCTGGAGGGTTTTCCGACACTATCTCGGTTATAGAAAGCCGCCAACCTCTGTTCCCGTCCTTCAATTCATTCAGGCAGCGCGGCTACCTTAAAATTCTTTATATTTATTCGTTATGGGAAGCCGCCAGTCTTTCCCAAACGCCCGGGGAGTGATTTTAATCCCTGGGGCAGCCTGCCGACGCTTATATTCACTGCGATCAACCATTTTTATCACCTTGGCCACCAACTGAGGATTAAAATGACGCTTGCTAATCTGTTGAGCGGATTGGCGATCTTCCACATAATATTTCAAAATATCATCCAAAACATCATACGGCGGCAATGTATCTTGATCCTTTTGGTTCTTGCGTAGTTCGGCTGTTGGGGCCCTTTTCAACACGCTTTCCGGAATAATCTTCCCCATAGTTTTGTTTATAAACTTAGCAACTGTATAGACTTTGGTCTTTGGCACATCTTTTATAACGGCAAAACCGCCGGACATATCACCATAAAGCGTGCAATACCCAACGGCAATTTCACTCTTATTTCCAGTAGTTAAAACCAGCCAGCCAAATTTATTGGAAAGCGCCATCAAAAGATTTCCCCGGATTCTGGCCTGCAGATTTTCTTCAGTAATATCGAATTTTTGGCCGGTAAATTCGTCCCGCAAAACAAACAAATATGTGCTCCATATTCCTTCAATAGGAATTTCTATAAGCCGTATCCCTAAATTCTGCGCCAAGATCTTCGCATCCGCTCTGGTCCCTTTGGACGTAAATCGGGACGGCAGCGAAACCCCTACCACATTTTCGCGCCCTATGGCCGCGCAAGCAATCACCGCTACCAACGCGGAATCAATGCCGCCGCTTAAGCCAATCACAACTTTCTTAAAGCCGTTCTTTTGAACATAATCGCGCGTGCCAAGAACAAGCGCCTGATAAATTTCTTCTACCGCTTTCAAGCGAGGCACAATATTCCCCTGAATTCTTAAACGGCTGTCGGCAGATGAAACTGTGGGAAGCGAAACACATTCAACGCCTTTAATACTTTTTAATTTAGGCTTTCTAGAAAAATCAATATCGGCAATTACCAAATCCTCGGCGAACTGTCTTCCGGCCGCTATGACTTTTCCCTGGGGGCTTAAGATCATGCTGCGGCCGTCAAAAACCAACTCATCCTGCCCCCCGATGAGATTAGCATAGGCCACAAAAACACGATATTTTTGCGCCCATTGTTTCAAGATTTCTTCCCGCGCTTTATCTTTGGCAAAATGATACGGAGAGGAAGAAATATTAATCAGGACTTTAGCGCCCGCTGCAATCTGCCTTTGGCATGGGCCTTGCGGAACCCAAATATCTTCACAAATACTGAGCCCAAAGGATATTTGGTTTAAAATAAAAATTTTATTCTTTTGTCCAGCGACAAAATACCGCTTTTCGTCAAAAACACCGTAGTTTGGCAGGTTCGATTTATGATAAATGCTCTTTAAGCGCTGGTTATGCAGGATCACAGCGGCGTTGGCCAATTCTCTCTGGGCAGTTAGGTCAACATAGCCGACAATAGCCGTAATATTTTTTGTTTCTGGAATCAATTTTCTTAGAATATTTATATTATCTTTAATAAAATGTTTTTTTAAAAGCAAATCCTCCGGCGGGTATCCGGTGATGGCCAATTCTGGGAATACAACGATATCCGCGCAGAGTTCCCGCGCTCGACGTATAAATTGGGCAATTTTCTGGAAATTTCCGTTAAAATCACCGACCGTGCTATTGATTTGAGCTAAGGCGATACGTAACATATTTTGTAATATCTTTTGCCTAACTATTAGGCATTAGTGTTCAAAAAAATTTTAGCCATTCCCTAGTACCTTGTAACAGAAATTTTTAATCTTATATTCCCTCTCCCAGAGGGAGAGGGCTAGGGTGAGGGATAGAAAGATCAACGTCAATTTTCCCCTCATCCTGACCTTCTCCCAAAGGGGAGAAGGAATTATAACATCAAAAATTAATGTTACAGTGTAATAGTACTAGGCCGCTAAATTCAACTGCGCTTTGCGTTCTTTAATAAGATGCACAAAATTTCCATAAACAATTTCAGAATTCTTCTTAAGCCTTTCCTTATTTTTCTCGTACGATCTCATCATCTCTTTCGCTGTGAGCCGCTTTTGGGGATCATCACTCTTCCCATAGGCCTGGCACCAGTCGGCAATGATTTTGCCGGTTATTTCAATGTGAAACTGCACGCCATAGGCGCACGCGCCAACCTTCAAGGCCTGATGCGGGCACCCCTCTGCCGTTGCCAACAGTGTTGCACCCTCGGGAATTTCAAACATATCTTCGTGCCAATGAAACACATCAATTGTCTTATCTAAACCTTTAAACAGCGGATCGCTTTGCGCTATTTTTTGCAAATTGATTTTAAACCAGCCGACTTCCTTGACCGGAGATTTTACCACTTTTGCCCCGCAGGCCTTAGCCAGCAATTGTGATCCCAAACAAATCCCTAAAATCGGAATTTCTTCCTTAATTGCCTTTTTTAAAAATTGGTCTTCCGCTTTTAAAAAAGGAAATTTCTCTTCCTCATAAACATTCATCGGTCCGCCGAGTGAAACAATGGCTTCCACTTCCGAAAAATCCTTAGGCAGACTATCCTCGCTATAAAGATTAATGATTTTCAGCTTATATCCGTGCTGAATGAAATAGTCTTCAATAGTCCCGGGGCCTTCAATCTCTATATGTTTGATAATAAGGATCATACAAAAAAGCTATCAGTCATCAGCCTTCGACTCTCAGCCTAAACTGAAAGCCAAAAACTGATGACTGATAGCTGACGACTGTTATTAATTAACGTGAGTTCGACATAATTTCTCCCCTCCCTCGATGGGAGGGGTTGGGGGAGGGTGATGAAAAATGGTACTTTCATCTTCTATCCACCCCCTCCTTGCCTCCCCCATCAAGGGGGAGGAATTCTTATGTCGAACTGACGTTAATTACATCACAAATAACATTTCGGTATACGAAGGCAGCGGCCAAAGACTCGAAGGAACCAACCCTTCCAGAGCATCTACGACTTCCCGCAATTCTTCCATGTCGGCGGCTGTCTTTGTAGTCGATTTACCCTCGACAACGGATTCTAATTTTTCCAGAGCGGTTAAGGCTCGGTCTGTCTCTTGACAGACATTCTTAAGCAACTCGCGCGTCATCTTGGTTTTATTCGTTTTACTCACATTTTCAACCGTCTTGATCGTCTCGGATAATTCTTCCTGATACTTTAAACAAGCTGGAATGATCATTGTTTTAACAATGTTAATGGCACAGTTAGCTTCATATTTAATTGTTGCTTCATAAGTTTCGCTATAAACTTCATACCGAGAATTTAATTCTCGTTTTGAAAGGACCCCGTGCTTTTCAAACAATTTTATTGTGGATTCTTCTTCAAGGACGCTTAACGCCTCAGGTGTCGTGATCAAATTTGGAAGTCCCCGCTTCTTTGCTTCAGCAAGCCAGGCTTCAGTATAGTTGTCGCCGTTAAACAAAACCCTTTTGTGCTTTTTAATGATGCCTTGCAAAATCTTTTGCAAAGATTCATTAAAATCTTTCTTGGCTTTTACATCAGCTTCCAATTTCGTGCAAATTTCATCCAAGGCATCAGCCACAATGGTGTTAAGAACAATGTTGGGACCAGCGACACTCATACCAGAACCAACCGCGCGGAACTCAAATTTTGCACCCGTGAAAGCAAAGGGTGAGGTTCGGTTGCGATCGGTTGCATCACGGGGCAAAGTCGGTAAAGAATTCACGCCTATTTCAATAGTGCCGCCTTGTTTTGAACTCTTAGCGCCGCCTTTTTCAATCTGCTCGATGACATCAGTTAATTGATCCCCCAAGAAAATCGAGATAATGGCAGGCGGTGCTTCATGCGATCCTAAACGATGATCATTAGCGGCAGAAGCCACTGAGGCGCGCAAAACACCCGCGTACGTATCAACCGCTTTGATGACCGCGCACAGCATGGTCAAAAATTTCGCATTGTCATGCGGATCCTTTCCCGGATACAACCAATTTTTTCCATCGGGTCCAACGATCGCCCAGTTATTATGTTTACCAGAACCATTCACGCCGGCGAATGGTTTTTCATGTAAAAGACAAACCAGTCCGTGTCTTTCTGCGACTTGCCGCATGACTTCCATTCTCATCATGTCATGATCTACGGCTAAGTTGAGTTCCTCAAAAACCGGAGCAATTTCAAATTGCGCTGGAGAAACTTCATTATGGCGAGTTTTGGCGGGAATGCCCAATTTCCAAAGTTCCCTGTCTAAATCTTCCATATAAGCAAGAACACGGCTTTTGATAGCTCCGAAATAATGATCCGCCATCTGCTGATGTTTGGCTGGCTCTTTGCCGAAGAGCGTTCTTCCAGTTTGGATAAGATCAATTCTTTTCAAATAAAATTTTCGATCAATTAAAAAATATTCCTGCTCACCACCCAAAGTCGCATAGGCCCTCTTTCCTTGAATGTCAATAGCAAATAAATCCGCCAAACGGCAGATTTGTTTAGAAAGTGCCTTCATCGAACGCAACAAAGGTGTTTTTTTATCTAGAGCCTCGCCATTCCAACCACAAAAAATCGTTGGAATACAAAGCGTTGCTCCTTGAAGTCCTTCCTTAATAAAGGCCGGGCTGGTGGGATCCCATGCGGTATAACCGCGGGCTTCAAAGGTTGCTCTCAAACCACCGGAAGGAAAACTCGACGCATCCGGTTCGCCCTGGATCAATTCTTTTCCAGAAAATTTTAGGACCACGCCGCCTTCTCCGTCTGGCTCAATAAAAGAATCATGTTTTTCAGCCGTCGCACCGGTTAAGGGCTGAAACCAATGCGTGAAATGGGTAGCGCCTTTGGAAATAGCCCAATTCTTCATAGCATCCGCCACTTCATCGGCAATCTCTGGATTTAAACGGCCTCCCTCCTTAATCGTGGTGCTTAATGATTTATAAGCCTTTTCAGACAAATAGTTGCGCATAACTTTGAGGCTAAAAACATTCCGGCCATATAAATCAGTAATGTTTTGGACCCCGGTCACATCTGACAATTCATTCATAATACCCTCCATAGACTGAATTTCACTTACCGCTGCTGACTTAGCCATAATACTTTCCTCCGTCTGTTAAACGTTGATACTCATTCATTATTTCCAAAAATAAATTTTTAAAAAATGTTTTCCAATTAAGAATTGACGCCGTGTGCAAGTTTCGTGTCATTGCGAGCGAAGCGAAGCAATCTTTAATAG
>CAYHTV010000114.1:0-5530 GCA_964359575.1 uncultured Planctomycetales bacterium | reverse complement strand
GTTTATCTGCAAAGGAGGCCGTATGGAATATCAATGCAATGTCTGCGGCGCGCGCGTTGGCGCAGATATGATTGTTTATTTAGATCACACCGAGAAGCACGTCATCGACCTCGTTAAGCACGATCACCCCGAATGGATTGAACAAAACGGTATCTGCCAAAAATGTCTTGAGTATTATCAAGGCGAACTGCGCGGGAGTATATTTAAAGATGCCGCGTGTGTGCTGCGCCAGCGCAAAGTAAAAAGTGTTTTAGAAAAAATAGGAAGTTTCTTGAAAAGCGGGAAGGCTTAAGGGTGTTTGATCCTCAGTCTTCACAGAAGGAATCATTTGCCGAGCTGCGCTCGGCTCATACTCCTTCGGCGATTCACGAACGGTTACAGAATGGTTTTCAGCACAGTTATTTACGAGATTTTGTGTATGGGGCAATCGACGGCGCGGTCACAACGTTTGCCGTTGTTTCCGGTGTCGCCGGAGCGAATCTTCCAAGCAAAATCATTATCATTTTGGGTTTAGCGAATTTGCTGGGGGACGGATTTAGCATGGCCGCGAGCAATTTTCTGGGCACGCGGGCGGAGGAGCAATTCCGCGAAAAAACGCGGCAGATAGAAAAATCGCACATTCAGCGGATCCCGGACGGAGAAAAGGAAGAAATTCGGCAGATCTTCGCGGCGAAGGGTTTTAAAGGCAAAGAGCTGGAACGCGCCGTAAAAATTATCACCTCCGATCAAGAACAATGGGTCAATACTATGCTGACCGAAGAATTAGGCTTGACTACCCAAGGTCCTTCGCCCTTGCGGGCTGCCCTGTGCACATTCAGTGCGTTTTTGATTGCGGGTTTTCTTCCGCTGTTATCTTTTATTTGGCAATGGATGTTTCCATCGACCTCGTTTGAACCTTTTATGTTGAGCGCGATGATCACGGGGTTGGCTTTTTTTGGGGTTGGTGCTTTGAAGGGACGGTTTGTGGGAGAGCGCTGGCAGAGGGCGGGTTTTGAGACTTTGGCGGTGGGGGGATGCGCCGCGTTTCTGGCATTTATGGTAGGGGTTTTATTAAAAGGTATTATTAACTCCGCCGTTTTACAGACCAACGCATAAATAATGGAACCTGCTGTTTTTCGGCAACCTGTTGATGCGTTGGCAGTACTGGCTTCCTCAAAGGTTCCATTATATTTAGAGAAGTCAGTAGGTGCATGATCCAAGGAGATTATGGCCAACAAAATTCTTATTGTGGATGATGATGAAGGAATTCTTAATTTATTAGAAAAAAAATTGGTCAGCGAACGTTATCAAGTTTTTAAGTCTATTTGCGCTCAGGACGCGATCGCCAAGGCCAAGCTGTATTTGCCCGATTTGATTTTAATGGATATTATGTTACCCGATCTGGATGGCCCAGAGGCCATTATCGTATTAGAACAAGACCCTCTCACCCGGCACATCCCCGTGATTTTTCTCTCCGGCATCATCACCAAAGATATCACCGGCAACACCACAATAAAAGTAAGTGGGCGAGAATATCCCGCTATCCCCAAACCTGTTAACATAAAAGAATTATTAAACGAAATCGCCAATATCCTGCAGTGACGAGTCCTGCCTACCGCAATTTTTTGAAGATCAATGGCCAGCATCCCTGGCGCACAGTGAGTCCCCATGGATTTGTGGATTATCCGGTCCGTTATCGCCGCAACGGGCGTATTCTATTTTTTAATTTTCCTTTAGCCCGCGAGCTTGGCCTCATCTCTCAGCGGCATCCTCCCAAAATGAATTCCAAATTGGAAAATGCGATTTTATACACATTTTCCTTACAAATTATTAATGAATATGACCGGGAACATAAAGCCCAGTTTTCCAAAAGCATTTTACGGCCGCGGCCGTATATGGCGACGCGGTATTTGCAATTGCAGCATAAAAATCGGCAGGGCAAAACGTCCGGTGATGGGCGCAGTATTTGGAACGGTGTTGTAAAAACACCGCGCAAAATATTTGATGTCTCCAGCTGCGGGACCGGGGCCACATGTTTGAGCCCGGGATTTAATGAGGCAGGACGTCCCCTTAAAACCGGAGATGGGCGATTCGGATACGCCTCGGGATTAGCCGAGGCAAGTGAGATGCTATCCAACGCCCTTATGTCGGAAATTTTTTACCGGGAAGGAATCCCCACGGAGCGGTGCTTGGCCGTCATCGATTTTAAAGATAAAACCGCGATCGGCGTGCGCACCGCGCCCAATTTGATTCGGCCGGCGCACGTGTTCCGCTATCTCAAATTGGGTTGGTGGAAGGAACTTAAGGCTTCTTTCGATTATTTTTTGAAACGCCAGGAGCAAAATAAAGTTTTGTCCTTGCCAGCCCGAGGGAAAAAGCGATATGATAAATCATTGCAATATCTTGCGCGTACCTATGCCAAATTGGCCGCTGTTTTGGAAGAGGAATATATTTTTAACTGGCTGGCTTGGGATGGCGATAATATGTTAGCCAGCGGAGCGTTATTGGATTACGGTTCTATCCGGCAATTTGTCGCTAAGCATAGTAAGTACCGTTATGACGATGCGCAGCGTTTCTCGACATGTTTGAGCGAACAAAGGCGGGAAGCGAGGAATCTTGTGCGGGTCTTTGCGCAATCGGCCGATTTTATTTTGACACAAAGCAAAAAACCACTTTCCTATTTTGGCCAAAATAAATATTTAAGAATTTTTGATCGCTATTGGGAGCGTGAGCGCCAGCGGCGCATGCTGTGGCGGGTGGGATTTGCGGTAAAGCAGATTGAGCATTTAATCCGCCATGCCCAGGGGCAAGTGAAGGCCTTTGCACATATTTTGGATTATTTTGAAGAAGTCAAGACGGTGAAGGGGGAGCAAACAGTTCCGGATGGGATTGATCACCCGCCGGTATTTTTAGTGCGGGACATTTTGCGGGAACTGCCGATTTATTTTTATCGAAATCACAATAAAGATTGTTCATGGCCGTTTATGCCGCCTAAGGATTTTTTTAAAATCATGGCGGCGTATTATGTGAACCGTGAGGATTTGGCGCTTACCGAGAATCGCAGGCGAAAGGCGTATTGGTTCCAGAAATTGTACCGCGGGCTTATCAATGCTTCGGGAAAAAATCAGATAAAGACCTTGAAGCAAATTGTCTCTCGCTCTGCGGTAATCAATTATGACCATCGGATGACGGGCAATGGTCTTTTGTGGGTTGTTGATGAGGCGTTGAAAGCCCGCAACCGCCTGGACCGGCGAGAATTTCAGCATGTCATTGATCGTTTTATTGACTCACAGGTGCTGATCCCCGGAACCTGGAAGCCGCTTCAACCACAGGAGATGAAAGGCTCTTTATTGAGGGTCAAGCAATTGCGCCGCTTACAAAGGATACTGGAAGAATATAATGAAAGAATTAAATAAATTTCAAATAATTTTCGTTATAATCATCCATACCGTCATCTTTGCGCCTTCCCCAGTGTCGGCGGAATGGGCAAAATGCGACGGTATGCAAATTTGGACCGGCGGAGAAAGTTTGAATGGCCATGGTTTAAAAATTTACTATTCCGCTGCGAAGTACCTGCTTTTTCTCGATGCGACAAATGGTTCTACCAAATTTTGTCAGGACATAGGTCCGGGCTGGCAAATAGCAGGATTTTCCTCTTTTCCCAGCGGGCCTCATTCATCCCAGCAGACAATTGTTCTTCAGATGCGAAATGGCATGGATGTACGGTACTACAATGTAGAGAATGGCCAGCGTGCTTTTTTGCACTCGCTGGAGAACACACATGTCTATGTGGACGCTATACAGGAAAAAAATCCAGGAACCCCCGTTGAGATTATTCAGGAATGGAGTGGGAATGTAACCAAAATTCGCGCCATGGAATTTCACCGTATTATCCGTCAGGCCGAGTGGGCAGAACTTTGGGAACGTCATATGGGGGAAGGTGTGGTTGTCCCGCCGGTTGATTTTACGGCTCACATGATTGTAGGGATATTGTCCGGTAAAAAAATTAACAGCGCTGGAGTTAAGGCCGTGGAGGTGAGGGAACTAGGCGATGTGATTTATTTTGATTATGATAATGAAATTTATAAACCTAAAGGCCGGGTGGATATGATGGTGTCGTTTGGATTTTTTGTGGTTCCCCGATTGGATAAAAAAATAATTTTACGTGAGAATTTACAAAACAGCGTGGCCGATCTTTTGCCTGTATGGAAGGTTGTTAAAGAGTTTGCAGCGCTTAAATAAGATTCGGCCTGGCCGATGAGGGGCAATTCATGAATTGCCCCTGCAAGAATAGGTGGCAGGGATTCCCTTTGGGCGCAGTCATTAAAAATGTTTGCAGAAAAAATTTTTATCGGGAAAAAATTGTGCCGCGGTTTAAATAACATTGGTCCGCAATCCATGCACGTCCAAATTAATATGAATAATTTCGACGAGGAAAACTGTAAGAGACACGGATCTGTCATCCCCGAATGCTTTTGTCGGGGATCCAGGGTTCTCGACTGGATTCCCGCCTTCGCGGGAATGACAAAATGCTAATTAAGACAGCATTGGTCCGCAATCAAAAGTTGCGTAAAGAAAGGAGTATCACCGTGAATAAAGAAACGAAAGCGTTTGTTTTGTTAATGGTGATCTTAACCGGGGTGGTGCAAAGCAGCTGTTCGGTCGCGGATTGGTATATGGGGCGGTATGTCCCATTCGTCGGATCGTGGAAGTTCAAAGACAGCGCTCAGGGCCCGCAGATCATAAAATTTAAAAGGGACATGACATATGAAATTGATATTGATGGTAATGGCGCTAAAGACATCTGGGGGCAATATAAACTTATCGAGCATCAGCTGACTTTGCAGGCGACGGATGGAACGATTGGAAGTGACTGCCATGAAGGAGCTGTTTATCTATATCGCAAGGCGCATGGGGAATTAAATTTTACGTTGGTAGGGGATCAGTGCCGGGCGAGGGTGAGTGCCTTGAGCCAGACGCGGGTGAGGGTAAAATAATAATTTAAAATCGCGGTGTCGTGAAGCGGTTTCTTAATTTTCCAATTTTCTTGAGAAAGGTTTGCTTTATGGTGCATGCTGAAATGAGTCGTCAACTAATGATCAGTTTGGACAACAATGTCGGAACATTGGCCGAAGTCACCAGCGCTATTTCTGCTTCCGGGATCAATATGGTGGCTTTGTGTGCTTACGCCGTTGGGAAGACCGTGGCGATTATGTTTGTTACTGAAGATAACAACGCGGCTCGTAAAATTTTAGAGGGACAGGGGTGCCCGGTGCGCGAAGAGGAGGTTATTTTGCTTTCCTTGGAAAACAAGCCCGGGGCGCTGCAGTCGGTTACTGATAAACTTGCCGAATCGGGGATTGATTTAAAGCTGATTTATGGCAGCGTTGATAAGGATAGTAAGACAAGCCGGCTGGTCGTGATCGCAGAGAATAATCTGGATGTTATGATGGTCATCAAAACGCAGCTCGAGCGGGGATAATTAGCATGCGCTTGAAATCATGCACGTCCAAATTAATATGAATAATTTCGACGAGGAAAACTGTAAGAG
>CAYHTV010000113.1:0-5782 GCA_964359575.1 uncultured Planctomycetales bacterium | reverse complement strand
CCTTGCGGCTCCTCGTAATGACACAGATAATAAAAACTCGCACATGACGTTTTTTTAGGACTTTCGCGTTTGTCATTCCCGAATGCCTTTGTCGGGAATCCATTAGGCTTTTCGTCGACGAGAGGCATGGATTCCCGCCTTCGCGGGAATGACAGACTCTATATTCAAACGCGAAAGTCCTAAGTTTCATTGATTTCCACTTTAAAACCCTTATAATTTTATTATAAGGGTTTTTTAACCTTAGTATTCTCAAGGGGATGGAAAATTTAAAAAGGAATCCATCATCAAAGGAGAAGTGTATGAGCATGTTCGATAAAAATATTAGTGCCGAGAAAAGAGCTTCTTTGGAATTCGCCGAAGAAGCCCGCGAGCAAGAGTGGAAGTACCCGAGCTTCGCCCTTAAGCTTTTTTATGGGCAAGTGGATTATCCTTTGATTACACCGTTTCCACAGCAGAGTGAGGCTGATAGAAAAGTAGGCGATGCGTTTTTGGAAAAATTGAACACCTTTTTAAAGCAAAATTTAGATCCGGATGAGGTTGACCGCACCGGGATAATTCCAGATCCGGTGATTAAGGGATTAGGCGAGCTGAAGGCCTTTGCCATCAAAATTCCTAAAGAGTATGGCGGGTTAGGATTGAGCCAGGTGAATTATTGCCGGGCGATTCATTTGGTGGCGAGCTTTTGCGGTTCAACGGCAGTCTTGCTTTCGGCGCATCAAAGCATCGGCGTGCCGCAACCCTTAAAATTGTTTGGCACCGAAGAGCAGAAGAAAAAATATTTTCCATTGTTCGCCCAGGGGATGATTTCAGCCTTTGCCTTGACGGAATCGGACGCTGGGTCTGACCCGCGCAATATGAAAACCACGGCGACACCCGTTGAGGATGGAAAATATTTTTTAATTAACGGGGAAAAACTGTGGTGCACGAACGGGTTGATCGCCGGTGTGATTGTCGTCATGGCGGTTACTCCACCGAAAATCGTTCATGGCAAAGAGCGTAAACAAATCACCGCCTTTATTGTTGAAACGAATACCCCGGGTTTTGAGATTGTGCACCGCTGCCAATTTATGGGGCTGCATGGGATTCAAAATGGCCTGGTTCGATTTAAGAATGTGAAGGTCCCGCGGGAAAATATTATTTTGGGCGAGGGGGAAGGCCTTAAATTGGCATTGGTGACCCTTAATACCGGCCGCCTCACGCTGCCGGCTGCTTCGACGGGAATTGCCAAGTGGTGCCTGCATGTCGCCCGGCAGTGGTCGGCGAAGCGGGTGCAGTGGGGGCATCCGATCGGCGAGCATGAGGCGATTGCTTTAAAGCTGGGTTATATGGCGAGCCACACCTTCGCTATGGATGCTATGAGCTGGCTCACAGCGGCGATGGCCGATGATACGAAAAAAGATATCCGCCTCGAGGCGGCCATGGCCAAATATTTTTGCACGGCGCACAGTTGGACCATTGTGGATGAAACACTACAAATCCGCGGCGGCCAAGGATACGAGCAGGCCTCTTCGCTGCATCAACGCGGGGCCGATTATTGGCCGGTGGAGCGGGTCATGCGTGATGCGCGGATTAATCTCATCATTGAGGGAACAACTGAGATCATGCATCTTTTTATCGCGCGGGAAGCTTTGGATCCGCATCTTTCGAGGAGTTTGCCGTTGTTAAATTCGCGCACGCCTTTACCGCAGAAGATACAAACTCTTTTTAAGCTCATGGGTTATTACGCGATTTGGTACCCGAAACTGTGGCTGCCCAATTTTTCTAGTTCAACACTCCCTCAGCCTTTGGCGCAGCACATGACGTATGTGCAGGAGACCAGCAAGCGTTTGGCGCGGATTGTTTTTCATAATATGCTGCGCTATCAGCAGCGCTTGGAAGCCAAGCAAAGCATTTTGAATCGCATTGTGGATATCGGTACTGACCTGTTTGCGATAGCAGTGACGTGTTCCTATGCGCACGCGTTGGTTAAAGAAGGAAAGAAGAATGCGCTGGATTTGGCGGATCTTTTTTGCCGTGAGGCAAAAAAACGGATAGAAGAGGCCATGCGCAGCGGACATTATAATAATGACCTTAAAAAGATTTCGGTAGCGCGAAAGATTTTAGCTAAAGAGTACCAATGGCTGGAAAACGATATTGTGGTTTAGCCTTCGCGTCTTTAAACATTTCAATTGTACAAAAATCGAGAAGAAACAATGGCCAGTCTCACCTCGCTCATTAGTCGATTTGCTATAGCTAAACAAATTCCTCTTTTTAGCAAACTGCGCTGGCTTGAACTGCGCAGGGTTGCCCGCAAGGCGGTTATTTTTGAATACAAAAAAGGCGACATCATCCGCCGTCAAGGTGATCCACCGGATAATTTTTATTGCTTGATTTCCGGCCGCATCCAGTCTTATGTCGCTGCTGCGGACGGCAAGAAGGAGGATTTGGAATTTTTGCACCGCGGGATGCATTTTGGCATTATTTCGCTGATGACGGGTGAAAATCATTCGCTGACCTATGAGGCCATCAATGATGCCATTGTTTTGCAAATTCCAAAGGATGAATTTCATTCAATTTTGCGATCGATCCCGCAATTGGGCGTTGAGTTAAGCCACAGCCTTTCGCAGCGTGTCCGTCAAAATTTCACACGGACAAAATCTCGCTTTGAAAGTACCATCATTTCCATTTATAGCCCGGTGAAGGGATCGGGGAGCTCAACGTATGCCATTAATTTAGCGTTTAGTCTGGAACGGGAAACCGGAAAGAAAGTTATTTTTGTCAGCATTAATCTACAAGGAAAGCATCGCGGGGTTTCCGGTATGGGGATAGGCGAGGCGTCTGCGCAATGGAAAAAAGCGCCGGTGAATCTTAATCATATTGCCAGCCAGCATGAATTTATTAAGCAAAGTATTTCAAAGGGAGAGCTAAAGATAGACTTGCTTAACGTGGTTTTTGATGGGACCAGTTCCGCGCTGATTGCTCAGTTTGTCAGCTCGTTGGCCGATGATTATCATTATATCGTTGTTGATTTGCCGAATGAGATGGACGATGTGGTTATGAAAACATTAACGCAGTCGGATTTGGTGCAGTTGATCATATGGGATCGGGATGAAGATTTAAAAATGACATGGCAGGTGATTAAGGATTTAAAAAAGGGCCTGAATGATAATTTTCGCTCTGATCGATTGCAGGTCATCCTCTCTGGAATGCAAAACAAAAATTATTCCTCTTTCGAAGAGGTTAACGAAAGAATTGAGTATTACATATCAACGAAACTGCCTCCCATCATGCGATTTGAGTTAAATGTGGCCATGGTGAGCGAGGCGATGACGGTTATCGTTTCTGAGCCGCAGAGCGATTATGCAAAGACAGTTACCCGTATAGCTCGTCGGATAGGCGGAGTTCTTGTGGGAATTGTCTTAGGCGGAGGGGCGGCCTTGGGTGTGGCGCATGTGGGAGTCATCCGTGTTTTGGAAGAGGAAAATATTCCGATTGATATGGTGGTCGGCAGCAGCATGGGCGCTTTATTGGGGAGCCTGTGGGTCACCGGGAAAAAGGCTGCTGATCTCGAGATGGTGGCCCGCGAATTTGAACGCAAAAAAGATTTGCTAAAATTGATTGATCCGCCTTTGTCGCCTGCGGGGTTGGTAGGGGGGCATGCGATCCGACGATGGCTGCGCGGTCACATGGGCGATAAAACATTTTACGATACCATTATTCCCTTTAAAGTGGTGGCGTACGATTTAGTGCGCCGCGAAGAGATTGTCATTGACAGCGGTTCGCTTGTGGATGCGGTGCGCCGCAGTATATCCATCCCGGGAGTTATCCCGCCGATCCAAGAGGACGGGAAGATGATTATCGATGGCGGTGTTTTAAATCCGCTGCCGACGAATGTGTTGAAAAATTTCGGGATCAATAAAATTATCGCCGTGAACGTGCTGCAATCACCGGAGCATGTTTCCAAGGGTTATGACATTGAATTAAAGCAGCTTGCCGAAGAGCGAAAAATTCCTTTTTGGCGCGCTCCCTGGAAGCATATCGGCAGACGTTTGGGCAAACTCTTCTCCCCCAATGTGGCGGATATCATTGTCCGCACCCTGCAGGCCACTGAGTATGTGATCGCCGAAAAAAGCGCGCGGGAAGCAGATGTGTTAATTCATCCAGATTTAGTCGGGATTAATTGGTTTGAGCTATACCGCGTGGATGATCTTATCAAGGCCGGCCAAGACGCCACCGTGAAAGCCCTGCCCCAAATCAAAGCGCTTATCAAGCGGTAGTCTTTTTAACAGCATAGGAAAGTATAAAACTTTCCTAGCTGCTAAAAACTCCTCTCCTATGCAGCAAAGAAGTTACGACGAACGAAGTGAGGAGTTTTCTTGGAAATCTCCGGACGGATACCCCAGCTATTTACTATTTACTATGGAAAATTTTATTGCAACTCAGTTGCATTCTGTTATAATTTTAGGACTTACGCGTTTGTCATTCCCGAATGCCTTTGTCGGGAATGACAGACTCTATATTCAAACGCGAAAGTCCCAAATTTATTGCAATGGGGGAAATTAAAAATGAGAAAACAATGTAATATCGCTGAATTATTCACGAGAGGAGAGATCACTCCAACAGAGCATCGGAGTATCGTCTTAAAAGCTATCGCCCATTCTCCCAAGGTCATGGCCCCTAAAAATATTCTGCAAAAAATTTGTAAAACTGTTTCCATTGATAAAGTAACCTTGTACCGAATCCTTGATCTGTTTGTCGCAAAAAGAATACTGCGCCGCATGGCTGGTCAAAAGGGAACCATGTGCTATGAGGTGATATGTGAGGAGCATAATCCGCAGCATCCGCATTTTGTGTGCCGTGAATGCGGAGAAATGGAATGTTTAAGCGGCATGGATATCAAAGATTTAAAACAGCGGCTTCGTCGGCAGCGGTACATTGAGGATGAAGACATCGATCTCAAATTTGAAGGGATCTGTAGAAATTGCAAAGTCAATAAATCCCGTTAGAGATAATCTTCAATTCTAATCGACGCTTGTCTCTAACGGGATGAGAAGAAAGGAAAGGACTGGGAAGGACGGTATGACAAAGCGTAATAGGATGGAATACATTATGGTTGAGTTAGGGCATCATCTGCCGTACACGATTTTTGGCACCACGATGGGATTGATGCTGATGGGGATATTGACGTTTTTTTC
This sequence comes from uncultured Planctomycetales bacterium, assembly GCA_964359575.1. GTDB lineage: Bacteria > Omnitrophota > Gorgyraeia > Zapsychrales > GWA2-47-8 > 2-02-FULL-48-11. Next base: position 608 of record CAYHTV010000113.1, on the reverse strand, counting down.
TGTCCTTACGCGCTCGGAAGAAATGCTTCCGCAAGCGGCTCGGGAATTTTTTCACGTTTCGCATGCGAGCCATATTTTATTCAGCTCGATCACCACAACCGCCATGTTTTGGAAACATGAAAAGCTCATCCTGAAAGCGGCTATTGTCGGATTTTTGGGGTCTATTGGTGTCTGCGGGTTAAGCGATGCGGTTTTTCCTTATCTGGGAGGCCGCTTATTGTTAGGGGGGGACATGGCGGTTCACATCTGCGTGATTGAACATCCGGATCTGATTATCCCGTTTGCGATTTTAGGGGTGGTGACGGGTTTTCTTGTTCCTGACATTATCGAGAAGTCAACGGAGTATTCCCATTCGGTTCATGTGCTCTTCAGCAGTATTTCGGCGATCCTTTATTTGACGGCCTTTGGCGTGCACGAATGGGTTCATTCGCTGGGCGTTATTTTGGTTATCGTGGTTTTCGCGGTGATGATCCCATGCTGCGCGAGCGGGATTGTCCTGCCGCTGTGGTGTACTCATCGCAACTGTAATCACAAAGCGGAATAAAATTAGGACTTAACGTCATGTGCGAGTTTTTATTATCTGTGTCATTACGAGGAGCCGCAAGGCG
>CAYHTV010000112.1:0-5861 GCA_964359575.1 uncultured Planctomycetales bacterium | reverse complement strand
GAGGAGTTTTTAGCAGCTAGGAAAGTTTTATACTTTCCTATGCTGTGAAAAAATTATAGCACAATGCCTTATGTTATAACTTTTTTTATTGAAAAAATAATAAACCGCAGTAGAATAGCAATTGTTGAATAATCTATTTCAGTGAAAGGGAGGTGCGCATGAATTGTAAGGCATTATGGGCAGAATTTATTGGCACGTTCACTCTAATTTTTATTGGAGTGGGCGCCATCGCTTCGGATCATCTCAGTGGTGGAAAACTTGGGCTTACCGGTATTGCTTTGGCACACGGCTTAGCAATTGCCGTTATGGTGAGTGCGACCGCGGCTGTCAGCGGAGGGCATTTGAATCCCGCCGTAACAATTGGTTTGTTGTCTGCCCGTAAAATTGATGTCGCCAACGCGATTGGCTATGTTTGCGCACAATGTTTAGCTGCGATCGTTGCTGCCTTTTCGATAAAGCAATGTATACCGGCACACGCTTTAGCTGCCGTGGGAATGGGGACGCCGGCCTTAGGAAACGGAATCACTGCGACCATGGGGCTTTTGACAGAGATAATTTTGACTTTCTTTTTAGTTTTCGTTGTTTATGGAACAGCCGTGGATAAACGGGCTCCTAAAGTAGGTGGTTTATTCATCGGATTGACCGTTGCGCTGGATATTTTAATGGGAGGCCCGATTAGTGGGGCGGCCATGAATCCGGCGCGTCATTTAGGGCCGGCTCTTTTAGGCGGCGGCCTAGATAATATTTGGATTTATTGGGTCGGGCCGCTGTCGGGAGGAATTTTAGCCGGTCTCGTCTATAAAAATATTCTAGAATAAAAGTTGAAAGGAGTTCGCAATGCCTGAAGTCGCAGCCGCAGTCACCATGAAGGGCAACCCAGTTACCCTTTTAGGAAAAGAAATTACAGTTGGCCAGCAAATACCCGAGGCCGTTCTTGTGACAAATGATTTATCCGAAATTAAACTTTCATCATACAAGGGAAAAAAATGTATTATTTCGGTTGTCCCCTCGCTTGATACCGGAATTTGTGATTTACAAACCAAACGGTTTAATCAAGAAGCTGGAAAACTGGGAAAGGATGTGACTATTCTCACCGTGAGTATGGATTTGCCGTTTGCTCAAAAACGTTGGTGTGGGGCAACCTCTTCGGATAAAATTACAACACTCTCCGATTACCGCTATGCCCAATTTGGCGAGGCCTTTGGAGTCTTGATTAAAGGTTTGCGACTGCTCACCCGCGCCATTTTTACCGTTGATACAAGGGGAGTCATTCAATACAAACAAATTGTTCCGGAAATTACTGCTGAGCCAGATTACGATTCCGTTTTGGCAGTATTTAAAAAAATTTGTTAATCATAGGACTTACGCATTTGTCATTCCCGAATGCCTTTGTCGGGAATGACAGACTCTATATTCAAACGCGAAAGTCCCAAATCAAATATCCAGAAAAAATTATTTAATAGGAGGGTAAATCATGACACATTCATTACCATCATTACCTTATGCGCTTGATGCGCTCGAGCCGCATATCGATGCTAAGACCATGGAAATTCATCATGGCAAACACCACAATGCCTATGTGACTAATCTTAATAAAGCCCTCGAGGGACATACTGACCTCGCGGCCAAACCGCTTGAACAGCTTATTGCGAAAATTTCGGCGGTTCCCGAAAATATCCGTGCGGCGGTCCGCAATAACGGTGGGGGACATTATAATCATTCACTCTTTTGGACAACTTTAAATTCCAAAGGCGGCGGCCAACCAAGCGGGGATTTAGCGGCAAGCATTAATAAGGAATTCGGCAGTTTTGACGCTTTCAAGGAAAAATTTACGGCCGCGGCATCGGGACGTTTTGGAAGCGGTTGGGCATGGCTGTGCCTAACTGGCGGGAAATTGACAATTTGTTCGACCCCGAATCAAGACAATCCCTTGATGGATGTTGCCGAATGTAAAGGAACCCCTGTTTTTGGCCTCGATGTGTGGGAACATGCCTATTATTTAAAATATCAAAACCGCCGGCCGGATTATATCGCCGCATTTTGGAATGTCATCGATTGGAACGCCGTTGATACGCGATTTAAAAACGTAAAATAATTCTTATAAATTCTGCCTCGCGTTAAGTATCGCGCGAGACCGAAAAAATAATTTACCGTTCGCAACTGTTATAAACGACAACCAATTTCCTATTGACCTTTGTAGAACCAAAAGAATTGAGGTAGTCAATATTGGCCTTTGTCTCCTCAATGATAAATCCAAATTTTTTTCTTTAGTTGTACAAAGGCCCATAAAATCAAAATTTTTCTCGTTGCTAAACAAAATTTCTGCTTGACAGCACCTTGGGCTATCTATACGATATATAGTACTTTTATCACTTAAACTATCAATATATTGTATCTAACGCATAACGCAGTATTTCCGAATTTGCTTAATCGTAGTCCTGAATGAATTATGTTAAGACAATATCCAGATCGTTTTTGCACTTCGATTCAGAAAAATTTTCAGCACATTTATCAAAAATTTCTGCGGCAAAATTAATTTTAGGAGGAAGGAATTTATGTCCAGCGATAAGCTTTCTGAAGTCAGCATCACTGTCCAAAAACGAAATGGACAAATTGTTGCATTTAATTCCGCGCGCATTAAAAATGCCATTGCTAATGCCTTTAAGGAGCAGGCGAGCCTTCCTCGGGAAGCTGATTTATCGGCGGCTATTCAAAGTGACGTAGATAAGGTGGCCGACTGTATCTTTTTTGTCCTCAATGAGCGTAACCGTAATAAAAAATTCTTAACAGTTGAAGAAATTCAGGATGAAGTCATTCGCCAATTGTATGAAAATACATATAAGGATGTTGCAGAACGTTATGCCAGCTATCGCAAACAGCATGCCACACGGCGTGCTTTATTTGAGCTGTATTCAACAATCAAAAGGGACGGGCGTGTCGTTTCGTTTAAGCCAGAAAAAATTTCCGCAGCGATTGCCAAGGCATTTCTTGCCCACAGCGCCGAAGATTTGAATGCCATTTTGGAACGCGCCAACAAGTTGACGGATATTGTTATTTCGGATATCCGCAGATTATGGCCGGAAGGCAAAGTTATCCATATTGAAGAAATCCAAGATCTCGTTGAAAAGGCTCTGATGAAGGAAGGCTATCTTCAGATCGCCAAAAAATATATCCTTTACCGTGAACAGCGTGCCAAAGTCAGACAAGTCGAAGCAAAAAAAAGTGACACCGCGGTTGATTGGAATCTGGTTAAAAATTTTAAAATTAAAACCGCCACCAGTGAAGAAAAATCTCTCGATGTGGAGGCCTTACGATTTAAAATTGAGACCTGCTGCCAAGGGCTCACCACAGTCTCAGCGGATAAAATCCTCATGGAATCTTTCAAAAATTATTTCAGCGGCATGACCGAGGAGCAGATGTTTCTTTCCAATATCATGGCGGCTAAGTCTTTCCTCGAAGTCGAACCCGATTATGCATTTGCCGCCGCCCGATTATTGCTATTCAAGGAATATCAAGAGGCCATTGGTTATGACATCAGTTTTGAGGGAATAAAAACGGAATACTCGGTCTATTTTGAAACATTTATCAAAAAAGCTGTCACCTGCGAACTTCTTGGCCCGGATCTCTTACAGTTTGATTTAGCGCGGTTAGGTCATACCCTGGATGCCCGACGAGACTTTTTGTTCCGTTACATGGGATTGCAAACACTTTATGACCGTTATTTTATTCATTGGGAAGACCGTCGGCTCGAGTTGCCGCAAATTTTTTGGATGCGGGTGGCTATGGGGCTCGCCAAAAGCGAAGGGGATCAAAAAAATGACCGGGCGATTGAATTTTATAACGTCTTGTCCACTTTTCGCTTTACGTCTTCGACCCCGACTTTATTTAACTCGGGCACGCTGCACTCTCAGCTTTCCTCCTGTTTTTTAACTACAGTTGCCGATGATTTGAATCATATTTTTAAATGCATTCAAGACGATGCGATGTTATCGAAATGGAGCGGCGGGCTGGGCAATGATTGGACCAATGTTCGGGCCATGGGCGCGCGCATCAAAGGCACCAATGGCCGCAGTCAAGGAGTTGTTCCTTTTTTAAAAGTAGCCAACGATACGGCGGTTGCCGTCAATCAAGGCGGTAAACGTCAGGGGGCCATGTGCGCCTATTTGGAGACCTGGCATTTGGATGTGGAAGAATTTTTGGAGCTCCGTAAAAATACCGGTGATGACCGCCGGCGCACGCATGATATGCACACGGCCAATTGGATTCCCGATCTCTTTATGAAACGGGTTAAAAATAATCAAAACTGGACACTTTTTAGCCCACAGGAAACAGCCGATTTGCATCACATTTATGGACAGGCCTTTGAAAAACGCTATGAAGAGTATGAGCGTTTGGCGCAGGAAGGAAATATCCGGCAATTTAAAATTATCCCCGCGATTCAATTGTGGCGCAAAATGTTAAATATGCTTTTTGAAACCGGCCATCCATGGATTACTTGGAAAGACCCTTCGAATATCCGCTCTCCGCAAGACCATGTGGGTGTGGTGCATAGTTCGAACTTATGCACGGAAATTCTTTTGAATACTTCCAAAGAAGAAACGGCAGTTTGTAACCTGGGTTCTGTGAATTTAGCGGCTCACGTTACGCCGAATGGGATTAACCATACAAAACTGCGCGAAACCGTCCGCACCGCTGTCCGTATGCTGGATAATGTGATTGACATTAATTATTATCCTACGGTGGAAGCAAAAATTGCCAACCAGCGTCATCGCCCAATTGGATTAGGCCTCATGGGTTTTCATGACGCATTGTTTATTCAAAATATGAGCTATGCCTCGCCAGAGGCAATTATTTTTTCCGATGAGAGCATGGAAGCCATCTCCCATTACGCGATTTTAGCTTCCATTGAACTGGCCAAAGAGCGCGGGGCTTATGCGACCTTCAAGGGTTCCAAGTGGGACAGAGGGATGCTGCCTATTGACACCCTGGAAGTTTTAGAAAAAGAGCGCGGAGGGTATCTGAACGTTGATCGATCCTTGCGCATGGATTGGATGCCTGTCCGGGAAGAATTAAAAAAGAACGGACTACGCAACAGTTTGGTGATGGCGATTGCTCCTACGGCAACAATTGCCAATATCATCGGGGTCACAGCTTCCATCGAGCCAATCTACAAAAATATTTTTGTTAAAAGTAATCTCTCTGGTGAATTTACAGTAGTTAATGAATTCCTGGTCACGGATCTTAAAAAACTTGGCCTCTGGGATCAGGAGATGATCGATGATTTGAAATATTTCGATGGAAGCATCCAAGAGATCGATCGTATTCCTGAAGATATTAAAAGGAAATACGCGACGGCTTTTGAAATCGATTATGAATGGATTATGGAGGCAGCGAGCCGCCGCCAAAAGTGGATTGATATGGGGCAATCTTTAAATTTGTATCAAGCTAAACCCAGTGGACAAAAGGTCAGCAACATGTATATGTTTGGCTGGGAAAAAGGTTTAAAGACAACGTATTATTTGCGTTCCATGGGAGCGACTCGTATCGAAAAGAGCACCCTTGATATTACCAAAGAAAAATATGTCGGCAATATTGTCGGCCGGCGCGAACGAGATGACAAAGGGCATGTGATGGAAACGGCACACCATCTTAACACCCATACAGCCCCCGCTGCCACCAATGTGAGCGCTGAACCGAAAGAGGATTGTGAAGCGTGCCAGTAAATTAGCTCTCAGGAATCGTCTCCGCCCAAGGCGGATCCGCCTCTGGCGGGAGCTATCAGCAGCTGATAGCTGAAAGCTATTGAGCTTTGTACAACTAAAGAAAAAAATTTGGATTTATCATTGAGGAGACAAAGGCCA
>CAYHTV010000111.1:0-5879 GCA_964359575.1 uncultured Planctomycetales bacterium | reverse complement strand
TCTCCTCAATGATAAATTCAAATTTTTTTCTTTAGTTGTACAAAGGCCCATAAGATCGCTAAAAATCACCAAAAAAACGTAAAAGTTGACGGGATGGGAATCTTATGTTAAGTTACATTATAATATTGACCTTCAAAAAAGCAACCTTTTTCCCTCTTGTAGCCTCGATTTCCCAAAAAATAGGTCACAAGGTCACACGTAACACAGTCACACAAGAAAACTCCTCACTTCGTTCGTCGTAACTTCTTTGCTGCATAGGAGAGGAGTTTTTAGCAGCTAGGAAAGTTTTATACTTTCCTATGCTGTGAAAAAATTTCAAACAACTTGTGACCTGTGACCTTGTGACGTGTGTGACCTTCTTCTTATGTTATCCAAAATCTACAGCTACGGAATTTCCGGCTTGGAGGCCTATCCAGTTACAACTGAGGTAGATGTCTCCAACGGCCTGCCGGCCACGATCATTGTTGGCTTGCCTGATAATGCCGTTAAGGAAAGCAAGGAACGGGTCCGGGCAGCCATCAAAAATACCGGATACGAATACTCAGCCCAGCGCATTACCGTCAACCTCTCTCCCGCAGACATTAAAAAAGAGGGATCTTCATTTGATTTGGCCATTGCCTTGGGAATTTTGGCTGCCACCGGTCAGATTGACGCGGCGCTTTTAAAAGACTTTCTTATCCTTGGCCAATTATCGCTCGATGGGAGTGTCCAGCCCATCCATGGCGCGCTCACCATTGCCTTATCTATTCCCAAAGAAAAATTCCACGGAATTATTTTGCCTGCCGTGAATGCCGCCGAAGCCGCGGTGACCGATACAATAAAAATTTATCCTGTCAAAGAACTTCGTGAGGTTATCAATTTTTTGCAGTGTCCCGAATCCATTAATCCTCTCGTCGTTAATCCGCAAGCCTTATTTAAACAGATTAATCAGTATGATCTGGATTTTGCCGATGTGAAAGGCCAAACGCATGTGAAACGCGGGCTCGAAATTGCGGCGGCCGGCGCCCACAACGTGCTGTTGATTGGCCCGCCGGGAAGCGGTAAAACCATGTTAGCAAAACGTCTTCCTACAATTTTACCGGACATGACCTTTGCCGAGTCCCTGGAGACAACCAGAATTCACTCCGTGGTAGGGTTGATCCCGCCCAATGGAGGTTTATTAACCCGGCGGCCTTTTCGTTCGCCGCATCATACCGCCTCCAATATCGCACTGGTCGGCGGCGGCTCCATTCCAAAACCCGGTGAGGTCACACTCAGCCACAATGGTATTTTATTCCTCGATGAACTGCCCGAATTTAGCCGCGCTGTCCTGGAGTCTTTGCGCCAGCCGCTTGAGGATCATTATGTCACTATTGCTAGAGCCCTGAAGACTCTTCGCTTTCCGTCGCAATTTATGCTGGTCTGTGCGATGAACCCTTGCCCGTGCGGATGGTATGCCGATCCTAAAAAAAAATGCCAATGCAGCCCGCAGCAAATCCAGCGTTATCTCTCCAAAATCTCCGGCCCCCTCTTAGACCGCATTGACATTCACCTGGAGGTTCCTTCCCTCAAATCCACGGAACTTTTAACTTTACCTCAAAATGAAACCTCAGCGAACATCAAAGCCAGAACTGTTGCCGCCCGCAGCATTCAGTACAATCGGTTCACGCGAACAAACATTTTTGCCAATGCCCAAATGGCCCACCGCCAAGTTAAAGAATACTGCCAGCTCGATTGTGAGGGTAAAAAACTTTTTAAGACAGCGATTGATGAACTCGGGCTTTCGGCCCGCGCCCATGACAAAATTCTTAAGATTTCCCGCACTATCGCTGATTTGGCAGAAGCGCAGCAGATTCAAACCGAACATCTCGCTGAGGCGATACAGTACAGGAGCTTGGATCGAAATTGGTGGGGGTAATTTATCCCGAATTTTGCACGCACACACAAATTGCGCACAAAAATGTGCGATCAAAAATCCGGGATTACCCCGCCGAAACAGAAAAATCTCTTCGAGATTTTTCTGGGCGGCCCTTCGGGCAGATTTTGCTTTGCAAAATCTGGGTTTATGGCTGTCCCTAAGGTGACTGGTACTTTTACTCTACTGCACTGTAAGATTAATTTCTAATTTAAATAATCGTTCCCCTCCCTGGATGGGAGGGGTTAGGGGAGGGTGATTCTCGACGATGTTTACCCCCACCTAACCTCCCCCATCAAGGGGGAGGAATTTAAGAACTAATTTTACAGTGTACTACTCTTTTACTCTAACGCTGAATCTTAAAAATTTTGTAATGACTATTCTCCCAAACTTCTCCCGCGGGAACCGCGCCAGCCGACACTTGCTGGATTAAAGGGTCATTCTTCGCGATGATTAAATAATCAATTTTAAATTTCCTAACGCGCTGCAGCCAAACTTTTTCTTCTCCAGGATAAATCCAAAACGGCGTGCCAACGCGATCGGTCAAGGCCACAACGGCCCGCGGTTTCCAAAACATATACCGTTCCTGCGGCTGCACATTCTCTTTAACCCAGCGCAGCATCGCCCGCACGTGCGGGCGGAAAATTTCATCATCATTAAAATTTAGATTAATGAGGATACTCACCGCGTTATTGGCAATCAAAAGGATGAGCAGCCAGCGGATCGCTCCCTCGCGAATCTTTTCGAATCTTCCGCGAAAAAAAAAGTGGTAAACCGCGCGGAAACTTTCGATACCTAAAACCAAAAAAGGCCCCAAGACTGGGAAAAGATACCGCGGCCCCCCTTCAATAACCCAAATAATAATTCCAAAAAGGTAAATAAAGAAAAAACATTCCAGCAAAGAAATGGTTCTTTTCGCGGCCCGATAAATAAAAATAATGCAAACCCCTGCCAAGAGAAACGGCAGTGTCTTCGTGATCAAAAAACTTAAAACCGAAAAAATCGGGGCAGAAATAACCGTTTGCATGGGAATATAAAGCGCGGCCAGAGAATGAAAAACATGGCTGACATGCCGATAGGCAAAAACCGCCCATTCTCCCGGCGGGGAACGCACCGACTCAATGTAATGACCAACCCCCGAGACGCCTACCCAAGAATCAACACTGACGCCGATCAGAAACATTAAAAAAATGAGCAAAACCGGCTTCTTGTCTTTAGATTTAAGCAAAATATAAAACGCCGCCGCGATAAATAAAAAAATTCCCGCGGAGCGGATGAGAAACGAGTACAGCATAAAGAATAAAGCCGCCCCCAAGGAAAAATTAGCGGGGCGCGCCTTTCCTGCCTTTGAAAATTCATTATATTTTGTCAAGGCCAGCATCGCCAGGGAAATAAAAAACACAAACACAACGTCGCTGAGCACATTCTGTTTAAAAATAAAAAAGTATGGCGAAGAAAGCAGCACGAGCGCGCTCAAGAGCGCGGCCTCCTCCCCTAGACGCCTGCGCAGTATGGGATAAAACACCCAGACAAAACCCTGCCAAGCTGCAACATTCAGCAGTTTTAAAATTTTAAAATTGATCCCAAAAATTTTTATAAAAGGCGCTAATACTACAGGGAATCCCGGCGGCACAACGACCCAGGGTTCAACCATGATATGGCTGGCATACGGCCGGCCGTAAATAATATTCTTGGCGTGTTGAATATATTGGCCAAAGTCATCGCCCCAATTATGGCCGTCGTGAATGGTGAGAATATTGAGGAGGAAAAAAAGTGAAGCGGCAAGCCAAAAGACAATGCGCCAGAGACATTTTTGTTTATCCATTATCAAGAAAACTCCTCACTTCGTTCGTCGTAACTTCTTTGCTGCATAGGAGAGGAGTTTTTAGCAGCTAGGAAAGTTTTATACTTTCCTATGCTGTGAGAAATTACTCTTAAAATGTCTGTCCCCAAAGTGACTGTCACTTTGGGGACAGGCATTTTTACTCATTCTCGCAAGTACTCGAACAGCCGTCACCGTTGGCTGTATTGCTGTCATCACACTGTTCGGGGTCGGTACGAGTGCCGTTGCCGCACGTGGGCAAAGCCGGCGGACTTACCCCTCTTACCCCCCGGCCGCCAGTGTCGTTGGCCCGTGCAGTACTCGTATTCGCGGCAACCTCCCGATCCGAAACCCTAACCCTTGCCGCTCCCAGCGACCAACCCCCGCCCCGTCTGCCGGCGCCGGTTGCGCCTGAGACGCCTTGCGTTCCGGTCGCGGATGTGCCCGGCCAGCCAAGCTGACGGGCATGTCCTTCATAAGTTGTCGTGGTATTGATTACCCCGTCGCCATTAACCGGAAAAAACGTAATCCCGGTCGTATTGCCAACCGTAACCGCGAATTCTGACAAATTCCCTGATAATTCCATCGCGCCATAATACCCTGCGCCGCTACCTGTTCTTGTTGACGAAGCAGTAGCAAAAATCCCTGCCCGTACCGGTCCCTGCGCATACGCCGCCCCCAAAAAGTCATCCCCCCGGCTAAAAGTGGTTATGTTATAATTGATTTGCGCATCTGCCGTAGTGATCGTGATTTTGCCGTCCTCTGGACTTCCAGAAAATGTTACCCCTGCCGTGATACCTGCCGTGCCCCAGGCATATTCTCCGGCCACCGACGCAGTCTCACCGCGCGCCACCTTCTCATGCTCCAGTTCACTCATGGGCCGAAGCGCCATCCAATCTAAATAAGCGGCTAAATCCATATAACTGAGATAACTTACCGCCCGATCATCCCGGGTCGTCGTTGCTGTCCCAGTTGTCCAGGCAACAGTATTACGTTTAACCACACTGTCCGAATTTTTTCCTGAGGCGGCGGTAATATCCCGATTCGTCTGAGCCGCCGAGGCAATATTATTAAAAAATTCCACCCATTGGCCTTCCGTGACTTCATACTTCATACAATAAAAATCATTGTATCCTATAGGAAAATTCAGCGGAATCGTAAACTGAGCAGCCGTAGCAAATTCACCGGCGTTTGAACCCGACTGATAATAAAAGGTACCGGATGCTCCATTAGCTGTACGAATCGTCGAGTCGCTGTCAATATACCAAGGACCAGTCCCTGGCGCTCCGCTACCAGTTCTGAAAACCGAATTGCTGGTATTATTATCCCCCGCGTAAAACTCGATTTGCGGCACATACACCATCTCGACACCAATCACCCTGACCGTCATAGTATCGGTGTCCGCGGCCCCGGTCAGTCCGTAATCTAATTTTAGCTTGACATCTTTGGAGGTGACGGTGCCGGAACCAGTTGCTCGGCGGTAAATCAAAGCCCCCAAATAGCCCGTAGCATCCGTGCGGTTATCAGCGGGCACCTCAATCTCCAAGTTGCTGTCTGATCCGGGCGAGGTACCGCTGGGATTAACGCCATCATCATCCAAATAGCCATGCACGAGCGTAGCGGCACTAATAGAAACCTTCAAGACAAGCCAGATTGCGTCATAATTGGTGACATTCCGCCACGAACTATCCCAGCTGATATCAAATTCCACAATCACGGTGTTTTGAGTGGAATCCCGGGTTTCTAAAGAGACATTGGATATCGCAAGATTATTTCCATAAACCAGGCGGGAAGATAATAAAAATAAACAAAAAAATAATAAACTTCTCATGAACATCCTTCGCATACGACAATTATATAAAATTTTTTCATCATCGTGTGTTTTTTTTTGAAAAATTTAGGACTTACGCGTTTCCCTTTTTGAGATAACCTCTAGTACATTGTAACATTAATTTCTGATGTTATAATTCCTTCTCCCCTTTGGGAGAAGGTCAGGATGAGGGGAAAATTGACGTTGATCTCTCTATCCCTCACCCTAGCCCTCTCCCTCTGGGAGAGGGAATATAAGATTAAAAATTTCTGTTACAGTGTACTAGTACTTTGTTACCTTAATTTCTGATGTTATAATTCCTTCTCCCCTTTGGGAGAAGGTCAGGATGAGGG
>CAYHTV010000110.1:0-5952 GCA_964359575.1 uncultured Planctomycetales bacterium | reverse complement strand
CTCCTCAATGATAAATTCAAATTTTTTTCTTTAGTTGTACAAAGGCCCATAACGAGGGTTAAAAATTGGTCAAGTTCAATTTTTTTTGAAATCCTGTGCCAATTTGGCGATTTGGCCCAGGTTTTTTTGTTGTGCGTTATGGCAAAAATTTATTCTTAATCTTATATAAGCGAATCGTACTATGCTAAAATGGAAAACATAAATGGAGGGAATGCATGAATTTGCCTACCAAGTTTTTAAAAATTGTATTATTGTCAGGTTTTTTATTTGCGCCGGCGGTTACGTCACTGTCTGCCGTTAGCTTGGACCGCCTTTCCGAGCAAGATATCCAACGCGTCAAAGATCTTATTATCAAACTTGAACCGTTTATCCGAGAGCGCGAAACTACCCAGACTTTGGCGACTTTGACCTTTGAGGAACTCTATGCGCCGCTCACCGAGGATGAAAAGCAATTTCTGAAAGGCTTTCAAGACATTGATGCCTCAGCGGCCGGCGTCAAAATCCCTTTTCGCGGTATCGCCACCGGCAAAGAAGAATTGGTTGTGATCCGCGGCCAGAAAATCAAAATTAAGGGAGAAGAAAATGTTCTCCCTCCGCAATATTTGCCGCCGGATGTTTATACAAAATATTTGGCAATGATGGACGCGATGCAAAGCGATTTGGGAAAACGACTTTATGTGGAATCCGGCTACCGCTCCAGCGCCTACCAACTGTATCTTTTTGTTTATTATCTAAAAAATCACGATTATTCGATTCGCGAAACGGTTAAATTTATCACGCTGCCGGGCTACAGTGAACACGGATCAGTGGAGCATCAGGCGGTTGATTTTATTAATGCCTTTGGCATTAACGGCGAGGAGAATCCGGCTGAGTTTGCAGTGCTCGAGGAATATGCTTGGCTGCAAGATAAGGCCGGCCAATTTGGCTTTGTGGAATCTTACCCTAAGACGCCGGCGGGCAGCGGCATTACCTATGAACCGTGGCATTGGCGGTTTGAAAAGATGGCAAAGGAATAAACCGATCTATGGTAAATGAATTTATGAAGCATTTTAAAAGAGCGATCGGCCGTAATTTACTTTTATTTGCTATGTGGGTTATTCAGAAATTTCCGTATTCCTTTGTGAAGTCGATGACACGGGTGCTCACGTTCATTGGGCCGCGCTTTTTGGTCAAGCACCAGAAAATAGCCCGCGAGAATTTGCAATTTGCCTTTGGCCGGGAAAAGAGCGAAGCACAGATCAATCAATTGGCGAATGAATGTTTTGTAAACTTTGGGAAAGGGATGGTAGATTTGGCGTATTATATTGACACCCCATCTAAATTAGCCTCGAAAGTTACAGTCGAAGGAAAAAAATATCTCGATGAAGCCTTAAAACTCCAGAAGGGCGTCATTGCCGTCAGCGCCCATTTCGGGAATTTTGTTTTGATGCACATGAAATTAATTTTAGACGGATACAAAGTCAACGTTATGATCCGGCCGACCCGGGATCAAAAATTTGAAAAATATATTTATGGTCTACGGATTAAAGTGGGGATAAAAACGATTTACGCTGTCCCGCGCCGGGCCTGCATTCAGCAGTGCCTTAATGCCTTGCGCAATAATGAAATCGTATTCATTCTGCTGGATCAGAATTTCGGCGATGAGGGGAATGTTTTTGTCGATTTTTTCGGGAAGCAAGCCGCCACCGCGCCTGGGCCGGTCGTTTTAGCAAAGCGCACCGGGGCACCTATTGTACCGATGTTTATCCGCAGCAACTCTCAGGAAGAGCATCGCGTTATGATTGATCCGCCGCTTATCTTGGAAGATAGGATGGATAAGAATGAAGAGCTGACAGTGAATTTAGAAAGGATTACGAAAATTATTGAGCGGTACATACGACTTTATCCAGTTGAATGGAGCGGCTGGGTGCATAAAAGATGGAAGAGCCGGCCGAAAATGAGTGAAGTTATGATTTAATGGTTAAGGAGTTCCAAATAAAGAAAATACGACTTGTATGCCCCTTAAATTAGCCCATCTAAAAAATTACGCATTTTCGATTGTATTAATCACTTTTATTTTGCTTGGTTCGCTTTTAGGAATTATTCTTAAAGAGCAGGCTGTAGTCTTTAAGCCCTTCGGTGATATTTTCTTAAATTTACTTTTTACGATTGTTGTGCCGCTGGTATTTTTCTCCATTTCTTCAGCGGTGGCGGCCATGGCAGACTTGCGGCGTTTGGGCAGGATATTGCTTTTAATGATGTTAGTCTTTGTGACGACCGGCATTGCCGCTTCGGTTTTAATGGTGATCGGCGTCAAACTTTATCCGCCGGCGCAGGGAGTCAATATCGCTTTAGCGCAGACGTTTCATGCTGAGCATTATGAAATTTCACAACAGATTGTTAAAGCCCTCACTGTCTCGGATTTTGTTGATATTTTTTCCAAAAAAAACATGCTGGCTTTGATTATCTTTTCGCTTTTGCTGGGACTGGCGGTCTCATCGGTTGGCGAAAAGGGGAAGACGTTTAAGAATTTTCTTCTGTCAGGTAATGAGGTCATGCTCAAGTGTATTTCGTATGTGATGTTGTACGCACCGATTGGCCTGGCGGCGTATTTCGCGTATCTGGTTGGGGTTTTGGGGCCGCAGTTATTGGGTTCATATCTGCGCGCCATGGTGTTGTATTATCCGCTGACAATTTTTTATTTTTTTGCCGGGTTTTCGTTTTATGCTTATTTGGCCGGACGTTGGCCGGGGGTGAGAATTTTTTGGACAAATATTATTCCAGCTTCGCTAACCGCGCTTGCCACCGGCAGCAGTATGGCTACTATCCCGCTCAATTTAGAAGCGGCCGAAAAAAATCGGGTGCCCAAAGATATCAGCGAAGTCGTTATTCCTATCGGTGCGACGATCCACATGGACGGTTCGTGTTTATCCGCGATTCTAAAAATCGCTCTATTATTTGGTTTGTTTCAAATGGATTTTTCCGGTGTGGGAACGATTGTGACCGCGGTGGGTGTAGCGCTTTTGAGTGGAATGGTGATGAGCGGCATCCCGGGAGGGGGTTTCTTAGGAGAATTAATGATTGTGACGTTATATGGTTTTCCCATGGAAGCCTTGCCGATCATTTCCATGGTTGGCACGCTCGTTGATCCCTTGGCGACTATGATTAATGCGATTGGGGATAATGTGAGCAGTATGATGGTAGCGCGGATGTTGGGCGGTAAAAATTGGATGAATATATTAAAGGAAGGTTAACAACTCGATGGCGGCAAGAAAACTCCTCACTTCGTTCGTACTGATTTTCCCTTAAATATTTTAGAGGAAATCAGTACAGCACTTACTTCCTCTAATAATTTTTAGAAAAGTAAGTGCGTCGTAACTTCTTTGCTGCATAGGAGAGGAGTTTTTAGCAGCTAGGGAAGTTTTATACTTTCCTATGCTGTAAAAAATTACCCAATGGCTCACTCTTTTGTCAATTTCCAGGCAATTGCGCGCCAGACAATGGCAAAGTATGGATTTTTGGGAGATTTTCCACCCAAAGTTTTAAAGGAAGTCAAAACTTTTGCTGACGTAAATCAGCGGCCGGCTATGGAGGCGATTAAAGATTTACGCTCGTTGTTATGGTCGTCCATCGATAATGAGGAATCCCAAGATTTGGATCAGGTCGAATTTTGTGAACTCTGTGCTAATCAGGAGATTCGGATCCTTGTCGCGATAGCGGATGTGGATGAATATGTTTCAAAACGCTCGGCCTGCGATAAGCATGCGCAGCATAATTCGACTTCTGTATATACTGGTGTCGATGTCTTTCCGATGCTGCCTCAGCGTTTGTCCCATGATCTCTCATCGCTGAAACCCGAACAGGATCGATTGGCGATTGTTGTGGAATTCTTTGTGCGTAAAGACGGAAGTGTCCGCTATGGCGACATTTCTCGGGCATGGGTGCGCAATAAGGCCAAATTTTTTTATGAATCCGTGGGCGATTGGTTGGAGGATAAAGGCACTGTCTCGCAGATGATTGCTGGTTCGTCGGTTTTCGCAGAGCAAGTCCAACTCCAGGATGAAGCCGCGCAGCGTTTACACGCTTTTCGCATGCGTAACGGAGCACTGGAATTAGAAACTATCGAGTCCCGGCCGGTGATGAAGGAGGGAAACATTATTGGCTTGGTGGTTAAGCAAAAAAATCGGGCGCGCTACATTATTGAAAATTTTATGATCGCAGCGAATCAAACGATGATGTGGTTTTTGGAGAAAAATGGCTCATCCTTAATTCAGCGGGTTCTAAAAGCACCGGAGCGTTGGGATCGTATTGTTAACATTGCTGATACTTTGGGAGAAACATTGCCGGTGAGTCCTGATTCGCAGGCCCTGTCAGATTTTTTAGTGCGCCGGCAGAAAGCTGATCCAGAGCGTTTTTCTGATTTGTCGCTGACGATTGTGAAATTACTGGGATCGGCGGAATATATGATGGCAGAACCAGGCAGGACATCGCAGGGTCACTTTGGACTGGCGGTTCAAGATTATATCCATTCCACGGCTCCAAACCGACGGTATGTGGATATTATTATTCAACGTTTGATTAAGGCAGTTCTTGGCAAGCGGCATATTCCTTATACAAAACGGGAACTCAGTGATCTTGCTTTGTGGTGTACCGAGCGGACTCAGGCGGCAAAGAAAGTGGAGCGGTTTATGCGTAAAGTTGCCGCGGCTGTTTTGCTGCGCGGGCGGATTGGAGAAATTTTTGAGGCGATTGTCACGGGGGCTTCGGAAAGGGGCACCTATGTGCGGCTCATGTCTCCTCCGGCCGAAGGGCGGGTCGTGCGCGGCGGGAAAGGGATGGATATTGGTGTAACAGTATTGGTCCGTTTGGTCAATTTGGAACCGGAAAAGGCGTACATTGATTTTGAACGGGCCGATTATAGTGGCCATGTTAAGCTCAGAGAAAAAGGTAATAATCATGACAATCATCTCTCGCGAAAGCACCGCCATAAGTATACGCGGTGAAATTCGATGGTTTGACTGGATGATTTTACAAGGAGATTGACCGTTGCAGCGAATCAATGTGTAAGCCTAAGAATGTTAATATGTTTAGAATACCCAAAGGAGGTAGTTTATGGTAACAGACCGGAAGCTCTCAGCCCAGACAAAGCGTAAAATCAGCCTGGCCCAAATGGGCGCCAAGAATTCGATGTACGGCCGGCGGCATTCTCGTGTAACTGTGCGTAAATTGGCGCAAGCCAACCGCGGCAAAGGCAACCCCATGTACGGAAGGCATCATAGCGCCGAAGCTCGACGGAAAATGCGTTTGGCAAAATTGCGCAAGAAGTAGAATACTCAGACTTGAAGGGCCGGAGTACATCGCCGCATGCCCGCCGGCTTTTTCTTTAACTACCGCTCACCGTGATGCTTAAGCGTTTTTCCTATGCTTTTACACGAAATCAGTAAGATTTTAACAAGACGAGAATTTATTAGCGTTGCCACTTGTAATTTTCAAGGGGAGCCGAATGCCGCGCCTAAATTTTTTTTAAAAATTGAAAATAATATTATTTACTTGATTGACTATGCGATTGGAAAAACTTGGGAAAATTTAAAAATAAACCCTAAGGCCTCTTTATCGGTATCTGATCCCGCGACCCTCAAATCTTATAAAATTAACGGAAAAGCCGAAATTATTGAGACTGGGGCAGAGTACGACCAGATCGCAGAGGAGCTTACGGAAAAAGAATTGAAACTTTCAGTAGACCGCATCATCGAAGGGGTCCGGCAAAAGAAAAAGCACGAAAATTTTCCAGTGGGGACATCGAACAAATTTGTCATATTTAGAATTATTATTCAGCAGATTACGGAAATTGGCCATTGCGGTAAATTGCATAGAGAAGAAATTTGAATTATGGGCCTTTGTACAACTAAAGAAAAAAAATTGGATTTATCATTGAGGAGACAAAGGCCAATATTGACTACCTCAATTCTTTTG
>CAYHTV010000109.1:0-5974 GCA_964359575.1 uncultured Planctomycetales bacterium | reverse complement strand
TCCCTCTGGGAGAGGGAATATAAGATTAAAAATTTCTGTTACAGTGTACTAGTACATTGTAACATTAATTTCTGATGTTATAATTCCTTCTCCCCTTTGGGAGAAGGTCAGGATGAGGGGAAAATTGACGTTGATCTTTCTATCCCTCACCCTAGCCCTCTCCCTCTGGGAGAGGGAATATAAGATTAAAAATTTCTGTTACAGTGTACTAGTTTATCCTTAACCGAAACTGCGGCTGAAGAATTCTTATCATTGCCTGAGAATAAAGGTGTCAAGGGACGACCCTTCGGGTCGCCACTTGCCCGTGGCATGAAACCACGGGCAAGTACTGCAGCTAAATCCACGGGCAAGCCCGTGGCCTTAGCTTCCGTAAATCCGAACTCTTTAACTTGCGGTGCCAATATCCGCCTTAATTTTCTAAGTGCCTCAACTTTAATTTGCCGCACGCGCTCCGGCGTTATTTTTTTCTTCAGCCTATCTTGAGCCACTTCACTCAATGTCAAACCCTCCGCCACATGCCCTTTGAGGACTTTTCTTTCCCGTGCCGACAATTGCCTTAAAGCACGATTGACTATATCCTTTAACTCTCTGCGGTCTAAAATTTCTTCAAGGCCTTCCCCTGGATCTGGAATGGCAGACTCGATTAAACCCTGCCCTGGAAGGCCATCTTCATTTGCTGAATAACTTCGTATCCCAGCTTTTGCTAATAAACAAACCACACGTTGAGGATTAATAACGGACCCCTCTTTTGTCCGATGACCGTTAACCCCTAACTTATCTACAATTTCTTCTATTGTTAACCGCCGCCCTGCTGCTTGTTCGCTGTTGATAAGTTCTAAAATACGCTTAAGCATCCTTTGCTCTTTATCTCTAAACGTCTCCCCCCAAAGATTTCGTAAAATATAACCCGGGAGATTGCGTTTAAGCGAGGCATCCACATAACTGGAAAAGGTCATTTTTTTATCCTCTAATAGTTGAGAATTAACATTTTTAAACGATATTTCCCATACAATTTCATAACCATGCTGGATAATGTCCTCTATCTGCATTGTTGTCGTAAATCTTCTTAGAATATTAACCGCATTCGTTATCACCAAAGCCTGAACCGAAACAAACAAATGATCTTTAGCCCTTTGGGCATTCACCGCTAAGCGGCTTTTTATAGTTTTATTCTTTGCGTCCCGCCAGGCAGCGTAAACTTTCACCAAAGCCCTTTGAGTCTCTGGATCGAATCTTCCCTTGGCAATACGTCCCGGTTCCCCGGCCTCTTCCCGTTCCCGGTTCACCCGCTCAATCTCCTGATTCAAATGGCTTCCCAAAAATTCTAAATTGATCCCTGGCCGTCTGGATTTCTTCCCACCCTTAGAAGGCCATCCCGACGACACGGCCAAGGGCTGATGAAGCAGGTTATTTTTTATCGCCGTAAAATTATGCCGAATATGAAACGAGGCTGAGACAAAAAATGCTGCCAGATTAACCGTCAAGGTTGCGTAAATAATCATAATTGAAAATCCACTTAAAAAGGATGCGCCTGGAGGGAATATTCTAAATTGAGCAAAAATAATGAGAGACACTATCAACAGAAAAAAATTAATTACTAAAGAATAAAAGAATGGCCGTGTTATCTTGTCGATAATGCCTCCTAACTGAACGACCAATAATTTTCTAATATCTTTATCAAAATCTTCAAAATACAATTTGTGCGGATGGGATCCGGCATAAAAACCTTCCATATGACGCTCTTTTACTTTTTTGACCATTGATTCGAACTGTACCTTAATCTGTTCTGAATGCGGCTGAGTATTTGGAAATATTCTTCGAGAAACAAAATAGGCGATGAATCTAAGTAACACTTCATAAACATAGGACTTTCGCGTTTGAATATAGAGTCTGTCATTCCCGCGAAGGCGGGGATCCATGCCTCTCGTCGAAGAGAGGCCTAATGGATTCCCGACTCCGCCTGAGGCGGATCCGCCTTTGGAGGAAAAGGCATTCGGGAATAACAAACGCGTAAGTCCTAAAACAATAAACAGCGAAGAAAAGAATAATAAAACTGTTTCCCAAAAGGGGATGATGATTCCTCCCAAGATCAGCCTTACTTTCTGCCAATGCTCGCCCAAAGGAATCTGGCCGTATAACCACCCCAGCAGCCTGTCCCCCTCAACAGCCAGCGGCCCGCCGCTGGGGGGCAATTTCATGGGGTGGGATCGCCCTGACTTATAAAAGGAAATTCGACCCGTGGAGGCTTTTTTGCGTTTGAGGCCGTGATTACTTGGCCTTCGCGCTGCCTTAGCATTAACAATCAAGGCTATTTCTCGATGAGATACCAAACGATCTGCCAACGTGCCATTAACCACTCGATCGAGGACTTCAACCGGCGCCTCTGTCCGTCCGGCTTCTTGACGATACTCAGCAAGCAATGACTTAACAAAATCAAAAACACTGATCTGAGAATTGCCTCGCACCAGATTAACAGCCAAAACAAAAAGGATGCGATAATCTACTCGATAATTGGCTTTGTGAAAATTTTCCAAAATCGAGAGTAACTGCACCCGGGCACTCACATGCTCTTCACTGACCGTTAAATCTCCTTTTGTAAATTCCCCCCATTTACGCTTATAGTCAGCTCGCTTGAATTTCTTTTTCCAGGCTGCGAGGATTTCTCTAAGATTGCGCAATTCTAAAGCGATGGCGAAATTGCCTAAATCGCTGATGATCTCGCCAATTGTTGAGTGGTATAACGGAACAAAACCATGCGCCAGTTCATGAGCTTGAGCTCCTTCCAGCACAGCCGCCGAAGGCTGGGCTTTCATATACGCTGTTCCCATACGGAATGAGTCGCTGAAGTTGTCATAGGTGTCATCCAAATGCGCCAAGATCAAGATTTCTAAAATCCGGCTCGCATAGTCATCCTTGGTTAAAAATGGATTGAGATGCTGGTAAATAATTAATTCGGCCAAGAGATATTCACTTAACATCCTCTCTGCTATTGTATGATTAAAAAATAATCGCTTGAGCCTCGGGCCTTTTCGCAGGAGCCTGGCCGCCTGATCACCATGCTGTCCGGCAAAAATTCCCTCGACATCAAATAAAAATTCTGCTTCCGAGCGTATGGCCTTCACCCGGGCTTTAAGTTCATTCGTATTGACCGCGATGATTCTATCTAAGGCATCGGCGGTCCAGAAATGGCCTTGCTTAAAAAGAAGCCGGACCTGGTTTTCCGGGAATATTGTTTCCAAACGCATTTCAGTGATTTTTTTCAAGGCCATGGCTAATTTTTCAGTTTCACCCGCTAACGCTAGAGTTAAACGATCTTTACGAGCCGTGAATCTTTCAACCCCCATGTCGGAAATAAGCCGGATTGCCTGCACAAACCGATGCGGATTTCCAACAAAGCCTTGGGCAGCCTGATCCTTCCCAAAAAATTCAACGGCCCGGATAAAACGGTCAAGGCCGGTGGAAGCAGGCGTATAGGGGTCAAAAAATGATCCAACGGTTGTCATGGGAATGCTGTCCTTTGTGGGAAGAGGATTTCTCCATCGATACTGCGGGGAGGCGGTCATACCGGCAATGCCTTTTAAGGCTAAGGAGAAACCATAAAGATCGCGCTGCGAAGCTGCATCCATTGCCTGTTCTCCAAAAAATGTGTTAAGGACAGCCTCGGTCTCTTCTATTTGATTTTTTTTATGGGAACTTCCATTGAGCTCGTGGACGACGACACCGAAAAGAATAAGGGCGGAATCAAGACTTTCAGCGAGGATTCGCTTGAGGAAGCGCTCTTCAAAATAAATTCGATTTTCTCCTTTAGAATAGAAGGCGCCGAATGTCTCAAAATTGCCGGTGATAACAATGGCCTCGGGAGGGCCACGGAGCTTGGTCCCGCCAGTTTCGACATAACGATATCCTTTATTCAATGCCGCGGCCAACAGGTTTCGTTCTTTCTCCTCCCGATCTTTTAATGATTGAAATTCAACCATACCTTTTTTTTCATAACTTTCATACTTTCGCATTTGCAGCTTCGTCCGCCAGAGAGACTGATTGTTATATCCGCCGTCGGATTGACTGGGATTCGGGTCAGATGAAAAATATCTGCCGCTTGAAAACATTCCTAAATGAAAGATCTTAAATAGTTCTGCCAAAACCGCCGTAAGCAATAGCACAGCCGCAGCCCAAACCCAGGGCGACGCCCACCATCCTACGGCGGTCTCCTCCACCGCCGGCACTCCCGCTCCCACCGGCAGGGCGAAAAACAACAGACCAGCCAGGCCGTTCCCGCCACCATCACGCTCTCGTAGTTTTTGTTCCACCGGTCTCACATCCGAAAGATGACTGTTCCCTTTTGGGTGACTGTCATTTCGGTGACTGCCGGGCGACCCAAACGCCGATCCTATTTTCGTTATCAAGTGATATAAAATATCATCGTGGATGCGCAAATACCCCCCGAACGATTCGCTTGCGTGATCTCCTTCCAAGGTAATCTCTGGAATCTCTTGAACGGCGCTTAATACTGACGATGGGCCTGCCTGCCTAATTTTTTGGTTCAATGCCTCAAAATGATGAGCGGGAACATGAATGCCCACTTTTTCCGTCAACTTAATTCTGCTCGTTGTAAGGTGTACTCTTTCCAATCTAAAAATTATTTTTTGAATTTGATTTCCTAGAGTATCTAATTCAAAATCAATCCCTGCCCTAATTAAGATGGACCCTCCCCCATCCACTAAAGGAGTCCACGCCATTGGACGCAAAATATTGTCTCCCAATGGAAATCCTGTCTGCCGAAGATTAAGATTCTGTTGGACTTCCATCTCTTGAAGTTGTTTCCCCCCTTTGGTAATAGTGACCACCAAGCCTGTATTGGATTCAAATCCCTCAATCCCTTGCACCTTTTGAATCCCGGGAGTAACGCTCAAAAGAACACTGGGAACAATATTCCCAGGAAAAGGGATCTCAGCGACAAAATCCGTATCCCATAATTCATTATTGCCTTCGGCAATCCGCGCGAAAATCCCCTCTCTGTCTAACAGTTTTACCAACTCCGTCGCGCAATTAAAGCAATCGAACCCTTTAAATGGAAACGCTTTTAAAAATACTCTCGGAGTCTCAATCGTTTGACCGTCCCTAATTTTCTTCGTCCATCTAATTTCAAGCCGGCTCTTGGGAGAACGCAAATCCTGCGCCCAGCCATACTGACGTGGATTAAATTGCTTTGTAGCTTCGGCCAAAACCTTTTGAATAATCCCCTTTAGTTTTTGCTCATCTAAAATTTGCGCTAAATTTTTGCTGACAAAATGTTCTAACTCCTGCGCTAACTCCTGCGGGTCATTGATAAGCCGGTGAGTAAGGCCGCTGCTTATTTTCCTGAATGTTCTGGCCCCTTTTCCGTTTATCATCCTAACCGCTTTCACAAACCAATATGGCCAATTAATAAATCCCTCGACAACATTGTCTTTGCCAAAATAATTTACCGTTTTCATGAAACGATCAACGCCCATTTCAATGACCAATTGCTGGGCTTCGGCAAGGCCATAAGGATCCTGATCATTTGCTCTGGCCATAACTTCATCGCCGAAAAATTCGGATAAAAATAATCCGCCTTCTGCGCTTTGGTTGATTTGCCGCTCTCGCGGATTTTTTTCTCTTTGTTGATTTTGAATTCGAATTAATGTACTGGCAAGGAATGTGGAACGTTCATGAGGACGGGTACGCCAATTATGAAATAGGTGAATCAGATAGAATTTGACAAATTTCCTTAGCGGCGGGGCACGGGCTGCATTGACAAAGCTCAATAATGGAACTCGCAATTGTGTAACCTTTTCAAGTGCCGCCCGAACAATTTTGATTTCCCTAAAAATGAATATTCCTGCCGCCACTAAAAGCAATACCATGCACGGAACCATGAGTTTTTCCATAGCAGAAATAATAGTAGTATCCCATCCACCCATCGGCAAGCCTGTCTGTCCGATAGACAGACCCA
>CAYHTV010000108.1:0-6080 GCA_964359575.1 uncultured Planctomycetales bacterium | reverse complement strand
ACAAAGGCCAATATTGACTACCTCAATTCTTTTGGTTCTACAAAGGTCAATAGAGGGATTTCGCAATGGTAAAAGACAGGGAGTGTTTAAGAAATATTTAGAAAATGGCAGACTCGTTTTTTTTTGGCATTACCAGAAAGGAAAGCTAGAGGGGGCCGGCCGAGAGTATTACGACAATGGTGAATGGAAAAAAGTTTGTCATTATCAAAACGACGCTTTGCATGGTTATGCCAAGGAGTTTGACGAAAAGGGACGGCTTAAGAAACAGGAGCATTACATAAAAGGCAAAAAGGGCGGAAAGGTCAAAATTTTTTCCGCCAATGGTAATCTAACCATACTCGAGAATTACCGGTATGATGAGCTCCATGGTATAAGCCAAAACTTTTTGCAAAATGGGATGCTTTTACGGGAAGTAAATTTTAAAGATGGGTTTTTAGATGGCTGCGCGCGGGAATATTACAAAAACGGCCGACTCAAAAAGGAAACCTACTATAAAAATGATAAGCTAGACGGCGCTGAAAAAGAATATTATCCCAATGGGCATTGCAGGTTGAACGGATTTATGATAACGATCAGCTGATTACAACCAAACAGTACAGCTTTAATAATCAAATCGCGGTTTCGAGCAATTGACGAGCGCTATGACGGATTCGTATGTCGCAACGATTGCGGCGGAATTAAATCTTGCCACGCATAAAGTTGCCGCAGCTATCGAACTTTTATCAAATGGAAATACAATTCCATTTATTGCCCGGTATCGTAAGGAGGCAACCGGCAGTCTTGATGAAGTAGCCATCGCTTCTATCCGTGACCGTTTAAAGCAACTTCTTGAATTAGCGCAGCGCCGGGCAACTGTACTTAAATCCCTGCAAGAGCAGAACAAACTCACTCCTGAGCTTAAAGAAAAAGTTTTAACCGCAGCGTCCATTTCTATCCTCGAGGATATTTATCTCCCCTTTAAGCCGAAGAAAAGAACGAAAGCGATCGTCGCCAAAGAAAAAGGGTTAGAGCCCTTGGCAGAAATTATTTTTCGTCAGGACGATTCTCTGGATCCTGCCCGGGAGGCGAAGAAATTTATTAATTCTGAAAAAAATGTGCCGACAATCGAGGAAGCTTTAAGCGGAGCCCGGCATATTATCGCCGAAAGGGTTAATGAACAACAAACCGCCCGCGCTCAACTGCGGGAACTGTTTCAAGCTAAGGGAGAGTTTATTTCCAAAGTCATCCGCAACAAAGAAAAGGAAGGCATGAAATTTCAGGATTATTTTGACTGGCGGGAGCCGGTAAAAACAGCGCCTTCGCATCGGATTTTGGCGATGCGGCGGGGGGAAAAGGAAGGGTTCTTGATGCTGCGGGTTTTACCGCCGGAAAGTGATGTGGTCATTTTATTAAAAAATTTATTTATAAGAAATACTAGCGCTTCGGCGCAACAGGTGCAGCTGGCTTTGGAGGACAGCTATAGGCGGTTGCTTTCGTTATCGATGGAGACCGAAATCCGGCTGGTGACTAAAGAGTACGCCGATAAAGAGGCGATCAAAGTTTTTTCCGACAACTTGCGCCAGCTGCTGATGTCGCCGCCCTTGGGGCAAAAAAATGTGCTCGCTATCGATCCCGGATTTAGAACTGGTTGTAAAGTTGTGTGTCTGGACCGCCAGGGAAAGTTTTTGCACAATGAAACAGTTTATCCGACAGGATCTGATCAGGGGCAAGGAGCGGCCGCTAGTGTGATTAAAAATTTAGTGGAGAAATTTCAAATCGAATTTATCGCTATCGGCAACGGGACCGCCAGCCGTGAAACGGAAAATTTTGTGCGCGGTCTAGGCCTGCCGAAAACCGTCCAGATCGTGATGGTCAATGAAAGCGGGGCCTCGATTTATTCTGCCTCGGACGTGGCGCGTGAGGAATTCCCGCATCATGATGTGACGGTGCGCGGGGCTGTTTCTATCGGCCGCCGGTTGATGGATCCGCTCGCGGAGTTAGTCAAAATTGATCCCAAATCCATCGGTGTTGGCCAATACCAGCATGATGTGGATCAAGAGCTGTTGAAAGATTGTTTGGATGATGTGGTTAGCAGTTGTGTTAATCAAGTCGGGGTAGAAGTAAATACTGCCAGCAAGCAGCTTCTTATGTATGTTGCGGGAATCGGCCCGGCCCGCGCGCAGGCCGTCATCGATTACCGTAATCAGCAGGGGCCGTTTTCCTCGCGCGAAGATTTTAAAAAAATTCCTGGTCTTGGGAGCAAGGCCTTTGAACAGGCCGCCGGTTTTTTACGGATCCATAACGCAACAAATCCGTTGGATACAAGTGCGGTGCACCCGGAAAGTTATTGGGCGGTGGAAGCGATGGCCAAAGATATGGGATGTTCGGTAGAGAGTTTGATAAAGAATGAAAATTTACAGCGGCGGATCCGTTTAGAAAATTATGTCAACGAGCGTATTGGATTGCCGACCTTGAAAGATATTTATCAGGAATTGGCCAAGCCGGGCCGCGATCCCCGGGAAAAATTTGAAATTTTCAATTTTAAAGACGGCATCGAGAAGCCGCAGGATTTAAAACCGGGAATGAAACTGCCCGGGATTATCACCAATGTCACGGCCTTTGGCGCCTTTGTGGATATTGGGGTTCATCTCGACGGCCTTGTCCATATTAGCGAACTGTCTGATAAATATGTCAAAAATCCGCATGATGTCGTCAAGGTTCACCAAAAAGTGATGGTCATGGTATTAGAAGTAGATTTGGAGCGTAATCGAATTGCCTTGTCACTGAAAAATAATAGGAAATAAAGTACGAAATTCGAAGTCCTAAATTCGAAAAAAATTGAATCTCATGCACGTCCAAATTAATATGAATAATTTCGACGAGGAAAATTGTAAGAGACATGGATCTGTCATCCCCGAATGCTTTTGTCGGGGATCCAGGGTTCTCGACTGGATTCCCGCCTTCGCGGGAATGACAAAATGCTAATTAAGATATTGATTGAATCTCTAATTTAAAAATTCGAAAAATTTTAGAGATTGGGCTTTGTATTTCGGATTTGCTTCGAGTTTTGGATTTAGAATTTTGTATTTTTAATCAACAAACTTTTTAATCATTGCCATTAAGTCCTCCAGCTCGAAAGGTTTGTATAAATACGCATCGGGCTTGGCGAGTTGGGTTATTTCCGATTCTGTATCGAGAGGGTGACCGGTTGTGATGAGAATGGGGGTTTTCTTGATAGTCGTATCTGATTTAATTTGATGGCAGATCTCCAAGCCGCTGATGTTTGATAAAAACATATCCAAAATGACGAGGTCCGGATGCTCTGCCTTAATGGTGTCGAGAATATCTTTGGTATCATCGGTCGCGATCACGTTATAGCCGCGGTGTTCCAAAAGCCGTCTGGTGAACTCGAGGATATCCGGCGAATCATCAATGATGAGAATTTTTTTCTTATTCATTGCTTGAAATATTTTTAAAGTGAACGTATTGACAGTGATGTGTTTCAATTGTAACATACGTCAGGTGAGAAGTCACTGCGCATAATGAAAGTGAAAGTCATGGATCATTTATGTCCTATCTCGTTTTAGCCCGAAAACACCGCCCGGCAATTTTTGCCGAGGTCATTGGCCAAGAGCATATCACGGATTTATTATCCCAGGCGATTTTCTCGGGCCGGATTGCGCACGCGTATTTGTTTTGCGGTCCGCGCGGGATCGGGAAAACATCGTGCGCGCGCATCCTCGCGAAATGCTTGAATTGCGCTAAAGGCCCGACATTAACGCCCTGCGGGCAATGCAGCGCTTGCCAGGAGATTGCCAAAGGAGCGAGTTTTGATGTTTTGGAAATCGACGGCGCGTCCAACCGGGGCATCGATGAGATCCGGACCCTGCGCGAGAATGTGAAATTTGCCCCAGGTTACGGGCGCTACAAAATTTATATCGTTGATGAAGTGCATATGCTGACGACTGAAGCCTTCAATGCCCTCTTAAAAACGCTGGAAGAGCCCCCCGAACATGTGAAATTTATTTTTGCCACGACCGATGTCAATAAGGTTCCGGAGACCATTATCTCGCGCTGCCAGCGTTTTGATTTCAAGCGAATTTCCAGCAAAACGATCATTCAACTTCTTGCGGAAATTTGCAAAAAGGAAAATTTTCAAATCGATGCGGAAGCCCTCTTGGCTATTGCCAGAGCCGCGCAAGGGAGTCTGCGCGATGCGTTAGGCATTTTGGATCAGCTGAGCGGCCTCAACGGCAAAAATATTAAAACTCAAGATGTCACATCGATGCTGGGGACTGTCGAGACGCAGTATTTATTTGAGTTGGCGGACGCGCTGGGCCAAAAAAATTGCAGCGCGGCTTTGCAGGTGCTGGATAAAATTATCGATCAGGGCAAAGATATCAAACAATTGAGCCGTGATCTTCTGGAGCATTTTCGAAACCTGATGGTCATTAAAATTGGCGGGAAGGGCTTGGGCAAGCTCATTGATTATCCGGTCGAAATCAAGGAAATGCTGCTCAATCAAACCTCGCTATTTTCCTTACCGGAGATTTTACAGGGGATTGATCTTTTAATCGAGGCGCAGGAGACCTCTCGGATTACGGAATCGCTGCGCATGCCTTTGGAAATCGCGTTTGCCAAGCTGGCGTATCAGGCCGCGGGGCAAAAATTTTCTCCGGCGGCCGATGCAGCAGTTGCACTGCCATCAGGGAAACCGGTTAACAGCATATTGGGGCCGAGCGCTTCCGCAACTGCGCTGCGCAAAACTATCGAGGTTATAAAAAGTGAAAAAGGCCAAGTGGATTTTTCCATTGATAAAGAAGAAAGCGCCGCGCCGGAGAGTTTCGAGATGCCGGTATCTGTTGAGACATCGCAGGAGGTATGGCCGGTGGACCTCGGAAAGATTAAAAAGGCTTGGGATGCCTTGACCTATGGGGTAAGCCGGGAAAAAATGTCTGTGGCGACGTATTTGCAGGAAGGCACGCCGATTGAAGTGAAGCAGGAGGAGGGATTTATCCGCTTGCTTATTGGTTTTTCCAAGGAGCATGTGTTTCAGAAAGAGTCTTTGGAAGGCAAGGATAATGTGGCAGTGGTCGAAAAAATATTTGCTGAAAAATTGAAAACAAAACTGCGGATTGAGTATAAAATTATCGATACATTAACCAAAAATCAGGACGAGCCTTTTATTCAGGCCGCGCTGGATACGTTTAGAGGAAAAATCGTCAATAAATGGCATAAGGAATAAATAGCTGTCAGCTAACAGCTCTCAGCAGCTGACAGCGGATGGCTGACGGCTGAAAGCTAGTACTGTGTTACCTAAATTACGTTTAGAGGAACACAGTACAGTACCTTGTTCCTCTGATGATTAATATATCTAAAATTAAGGTAACAATGTACTAGTCATGAATTACCCCCGACTCATCGAAAATCTTATCAACCAGCTCATCAAACTCCCAGGCATCGGCCGCCGGAGCGCTGAGCGGATAGTTTTTTGGCTCTTGGACAATCCTCCGCAGGCCGCGCAGGAGTTGGCGCAGGCGGTTGTTTCGTTAAAGGATGGGCTGCATTTCTGCCGTTTGTGCAACAATTTAAGCGAAACGGAAATTTGCATGATTTGTAGCGATACGAGTCGGGATGATGCGACCCTCTGTGTGGTGGAGAGCCCTAAGGATCTTTTGGCGATTGAACGCACCGGATCCTACCGCGGGCATTATCATGTGCTTTTGGGAGCGCTCGCGCCGGCAGAGGGAAGGGGTCCGGATGATTTAAAAATTCCCCAATTGATTAAGCGCGTGACCAACCAGAATATCCGCGAGGTTGTGATTGCGACCGATCCCGATACCGAAGGCGAGATGACGGCGATTTTTATCAGCAAAGAATTAAAATCCACGGGTGTCAAAATCAGCCGTATCGGCCTGGGCATTCCCATGGGCAGCGCGGTTGAGTATGCGGATCTTTCCACACTGACGATGTCACTTAATTCCCGACGGCAGATTAACGATTGACTTTTATTTCATTTTGGATATAATTTTTGGCGTGTTTTTCGTTTTTTACAGCATAGGAAAGTATAAAACTTTCCTAGCTGCTAAAAACTCCTCTCC
>CAYHTV010000107.1:0-6135 GCA_964359575.1 uncultured Planctomycetales bacterium | reverse complement strand
TGTCTCTTACAGTTTTCCTCGTCGAAATTATTCATATTAATTTGGACGTGCATGAATTGGAATCATTTCGCATTACTAGCACTGTGTTACCTAAATTACGTTTAGAGGAACACAATACAGCACCTTGTTCCTCTGACGTTAATATATCTAAAATTAAGGTAACAAGGTACTAGTACATTGTAACATTAATTTCTGATGTTATAATTCCTTCTCCCCTTTGGGAGAAGGTCAGGATGAGGGGAAAATTGACGTTGATCTCTCTATCCCTCACCCTAGCCCTCTCCCTCTGGGAGAGGGAATATAAGATTAAAAATTTCTGTTACAGTGTACTAGAAAAGTGAGATATTAAATTTCTTAAGAATTTCGCGCAGCTTCGCCAACGGCAGACCAATCACATTGGAATAACACCCTTCAATGCGTCGGATAAACAATCCTCCGTGCCCTTCAATATCAAACCCGCCCGCTTTATCGAGCGGGTAAATTTTCCTATGATAGCGGTCAATCTCTTGATCCGAAAGACGATTCATGAACACTTTGGTTTTCTCATAGTCAACGACCGTCTGCCCAGCTGCTGCATCGATCACTGCGATACCGGTGTACACCCAGTGCGGACGCGAGAAGAGGATGTGTAAAATTTTTTTGGCCTCTTTCAAATGACGCGGCTTGCCGATAATCTGCTTCCTACCGATATAAACCAATGTGTCGGCGCCGATGACAATACCGTCTTTGATACGCGAGGCAACATCCCGCGCTTTCAACAAGGCGTTTTTTTGAACGAGTGCTGAACAAGTCGTCTGAATTTTAATAATTTCACGAATCTGGCTCGGGATGACTTTAAATTTGACACCGCAGCGTTTAAGCAAAACTTTACGCTGAAAAGAGGCCGAGGCGAGAATGATAGGTCGCATAATCAAGTCAAGGGACGACCCTTCGGGTCGCCACTTGCCCGTGGCATGACCACGGGCAAGTACTGCATCAATCCACGGGCAGAGCCCGTGGCATCTGATGCTGTCAAAATTTAAAAGTCAAAGTTTTAACTTTTAAATTTTACGTTTTGAGTTTTAAAATTTAAAAACTCCGCCGCTTTAAATATGGCCGCCAGCGGACAATTGTATTTCGCCAAGGCTTCCTGCGCGCCCTGCTGTCGATCCACAAGACAAATGGCTTTATGGACACTGATATGATATTTTTTTAAAACGTCAATCGATTCCACGAAGGCCTTCCCCGTTGTTGCGACATCATCAATCAAGACAACTTTGCCGCCTTCCGGGATGAGCGGCCCTTCAATCTGCTGCTGTTTGCCGTGCGGCTTGGGCGCCTTGCGGATGATGAAGGTGTTGATGGGTTTTCCGGTTTGAAAACTTAAGACGCCGATAGCGCCGACCAACGGATCCGCCCCTAAGGTTGGGCCGCCGATCGCCGCAACTTTATCGCCCTTGACCATTTCCAAAATAATTTTTCCGCTTAGATAAACACCTTCGGGGCTCAAGGTAACTCGGCGGGCGTCGATATAATAATCGCTTTCCTGTCCCGAGGACAAAATAATCTTCTCGCGGAAAAAAGCGTCTTTCAGCAAAATTTGAAATAATCTTTCTTTATCTTGCTGCATAGTGGAAACAGGCATGGCTCACTCCGTTTTGGGAATTTCTAAACCGCGCTTGATTATTTCCTGCGTTAAAAAAATCCGGTACCGTAAAACGCTCTTAAAATTATTGTACTCTTTGGGGGTCAATCCGCCGCGGGCATAAAATGTCTTAAGGGCCTCAATCTCGACTATGACATCCAAATATGTTTCGATGAGCTGTTCATCGGCGAGCTTGACGATTTCATTTTTTTCAAGGATTTTTGTGTCAAATAAAAACGCCTGCGCCGAAAATGCGAAAAGGTTAAGCCATATTCCGACCAAAAAAACGGATATCAATAATTTAAAATTTCTTAAGAAATATTTTCTCATCTCATTATAATTTAGAGTAAACAAGTACCTCATTACTCCTGCGTATGACGGCTAACATTATACGCGCCTTAGCCTTTTCTTCAACCTGAAATTTGCCGCTTCATTAAAACAACTAGGTTGCCTAATTTGTCGTCCATTTACTTAATTAATTTTTTCTGTTGTTGGGAGTATTAATCATATTGAGTCCATTATATAAGTTTTAGAAAAGTGTGCAAGATGTGAAGATTTACCCCCACGACTCCGAGGCATTATTTAAACAAATCCTCAAGCTCGCAGGATAGCAGCGCCGATTTATTGAGGAGAATCTGCTCTTTCTGGTTTAATTGGTCCGCGGTCATTCTAATGAGCTTGGTGGTAATGGTTCTACTGATCATGATTCTATTTGTTTTTGTTAAATATTTTTCTGTTTTCTGGTAAAAAAGAGTAGCGTATTGCAAAAGTTTCTCACGACGAACATCACTGGTCCATCCATCCTGCTTAAATCGGACAACCTTTCTTATATGTTCATCGATCTCAATCGATAAATCAGTATCTTCAATCAATTCATCGCTTATCCTGTACTGCACCTGGCAGGTCTTCCCTTCCTCTTCAGTTCCATACCTGTATGTAAACAAAAAATTGCCGGTGCCGAAATCCTGCTGCACCGGCACATCTTCTACTGTTGTAACAGTACAAAATTTATATTCAGTACAAAATTGCCTATAGCTTTCACTCCAGTTTTTGAGCCAGTTTTCAATATAGGTGCGATTGACAAACAATGGTAAAAGATCCTGCTTAAGGTTTTCGTCTTTGACTTTGCTCATTTTGAGCGTGAGTTTGTCGAAAAGCGTGCGTAAATCCTTTGCCTCTTTCACACTTTTAGCGATCAAATAGTCAAGATTGGGCACAACTTTTCTATCCGGATTCATATACCATAGAAGATCATAGATATCGCGGCCCTTTTCTTCATAAAGAGCTTTGCCTACGCCGCGCGTCCCGCGCAGAAAAATTGCGGCCACTTTGCTGGCCATCAGCGTTGACATATTATAAGTCACAATTACAAAAGAAAGCTGGTCGTGATTGATAGGCCGGCGTTCGGTTACCGTTTTTGGGGCGGTAAAATGGTTGAGATCAATTTTAACGTGCACCTGCTTTGAGGGAAGACCGAGGCTTAATTCTTTCCCAACATTAAATTTAAGGATCAGCCCTCTTCCCGTAACGGTTGTGATGGTCAGGAAACCTTGCTGTGTATTGTGGGTGCTGGAAAAGTAATCTTCGATTTCTTTTTTTAGTTCATTTAGAAAACTTTTGGTTATTTCATTGGATACTTCAAAATCCAAGTCAACCGACATGCGATCCAACCCGTGAATAATTCGAAGCGCAGAGCCTCCATACATTATCCATTTGTTATATTCAGAGTGATAAATGAAATTAAGGACATAATACTGAAGCTCCTCTTTGAGGGCATTACGGAGCGTCTCGGCATCCATCCTCTGCACAGCAAGATCATC
The DNA here is from genome assembly GCA_964359575.1 of uncultured Planctomycetales bacterium. GTDB lineage: Bacteria > Omnitrophota > Gorgyraeia > Zapsychrales > GWA2-47-8 > 2-02-FULL-48-11. The sequence continues at coordinate 2,691 of CAYHTV010000107.1, read as the reverse complement.
AAGTTTCCTTTTTAAAATGGCAAGGATTTGCTCACTCATCGCTAAGGTATTCCTCTGTCATGGTATAAAATTTGCTTCGTTCTTTTTTATCCATTTCGACAATATCTATTCTCAATTCTTCAACAAGCGTTTTAAGGTCTTTCGATCGTACGCCTCGAAACTGGTGTGTCCTGAAATAAAGTAAATCAAACAGGGCTTTTGATGCTGAGGCGATAAAAAAATCAAACCGGCTTGTTGGTGATGCAGAGTCCCGTTTTATCAGAGAAAAATTGGTAAATAAATCCCTTTTTATTGATTGATAGGCAAAGTTGCCGGCTTTTGTCTTGTAGTCCCTAGTCACCTTCAGTGTAACGGAAGTAACGCTGTGTATGACTTCGGTGGTTAGATTATAAAATTGTAGAGCGGCCCATGAGCTGACGTAGGAAGGCGTACGGATAACGTTCGCAAGGTAAAAAGAATAGGAAATATCACTTCTATTTCTGTTTAAAAAATCGGTTGATATGTATAGCCCTTTTTTGAGTTGAATGATTTCTTTGTGTTTCAAAAAGCGGCTGATATACGTATCAACCGTGGCATCGGCAAGCCCTAGCTGTTTGCCTAGCTGATACAGGCTGTCTTTGCTGAAGTGAGGCAATGATTTTAACTGTTCTAGTAGGTTTTTCTTGCTTTTCATAATTGTGACAAAAGTGTATCATATATGAAATACGCTGTCAATCCTTTCACCCTTTGCTTCCCTTACGTTGACAGCCTAAAAACGGCATGTTACCATAGCTGCCGTGTTAAAAACATTGTGCAACGGTTTATGCGATTTGGTGTACCCTCCTCTGTGTATCCTCTGCAAAAAATATCTTTTCACCGAGGACAGAAGCACGGTCCTCTGCCCAGCCTGCGAAACGCACATCGAACAAAATCTTCCCCCTTTTTGTCCGAAGTGTTCCCGGCATTTAGAGAAAAATACCGCGTCCGGCCCCTGCGCGCAATGCCGCGACTATCAACCCTATTTTGATTCTGCGGTGGGTGTCTGCGCGTACAACTCCACTATGCGTAAATTGATCCATTTATTCAAATACGGGAATAAATTAGCCTTGCGCCACCCCTTTAGCAAGATAATCCGCACATTCACTGACACCTACGCCAAAGACATGCGGCAATACGATATTGTCACTGCGGTTCCGCTGCATCCCGCACGATTGCGCGAACGCGGATACAACCAAAGCCATATTTTGGCCGAGACGATCGCAAAGACATTTCATCTCCCCTTTTGCGCGGGGAATCTTATCCGCACCAAGCACACCCAGTTTCAGGCCCGGTTATCCCAGAAAGATCGCTGGACAAACATCCAAGGGGCATTTAAAATAAAAAACTTTGAAAAATTTCAAGAAAAATCTGTCCTTGTCGTCGATGATTTATTGACGACTGGTGCTACGTTGTCAGAAATCGCGCGGGTCATCAAGCAAGCCGGCGCACGGCGTGTTGATGTCCTCACCGTAGCCATTGCGGATTCAAATAGCGATTTGCCATGAAAATTTTACGCAATTACATTTTAGCGGAATGCATCCTCCCTTTCTTTCTGGCCTTAGCGGTCTTAACCTGCGTTTTCCTTTTAGGGAACCTCGTACAGCTCGCCAATCTCGTCATCAACAAAGGTGTCAGTCTGATCCTCATCGGAAAAGTTTTTCTGCTCTATATCCCTGTGCTTTTAGGTTACACCCTGCCGATCGCGTGTCTGGTCAGCGTCATTTTATCCTTCAGCCGCTTATCGGCGGATAACGAGATTCTGGCGATCCGGGCGAACGGCGTGCATTTAAAGCGCCTGCTTTTCCCGCTTTTTGTGGTGGGGCTGCTTATCAGCCTGCTCTCGATTATTCTCAACGCCAAGATCATTCCTTACGCGCACCACGAGCAGAGAAAAATGCTCAAAAATCTCGGTGTGAGAAACCCAACGGCGCTTCTGGAGGCTGGGCTTTTCATCCATTCTTTTAAAGATCAAATCCTTTTTATTCATAAAATCGACGGCAACCGGATGTTCAACATTACGATTTACCAACCGCAGCCCGATGGCAAGCCAACCCGCACGATCATCGCCAAGCGCGGCGAGTTTACACCCGTCCCGGGCAAAGACCAGATCAAATTAAAATTGATCGAAGGCACTTCCGATGAGCCCAACCTCAAAGATCCCAATAATTTCTATAAATTAAATTTCCAGAATTATTATATGACGCTGGATTTGTCACAAGGGACCAAAGACCTCGAAAAAAAGCCAAAGAGTATGACCTTTAAAGAGCTGACAGAAGAAAAAGAACGCCTGGAAAAGCTTCTGGTAAGCACCTTCCAACTGGACACCGAATATCAACGCAAGATTGCCTGGTCATTTTCGGCGTTATTTTTTATTATGCTGGGCCTGCCGATGGCCGTGATTACCCATCGCCGGGAACGATCCACCAATCTGGTGTTAGCCGTTCTCTGCGCCGCTATTTACTACCTTCTCTCTCTGGGCTGCGAGGCCTTGGCTGTCCAGGGCTTAGTGTCACCGGAGTCGATCATGTGGGTCCCCAATATTTTGGCGGGAATGCTCGCCGTAATTCTCAATTATAAACTTTGCACGTCTTAAAGACAATGTTAAGATAATCGCACGGCCATGCACGTCCAAATTAATATGAATAATTTCGACGAGGAAAACTGTAAGAGACA
>CAYHTV010000106.1:0-6199 GCA_964359575.1 uncultured Planctomycetales bacterium | reverse complement strand
TTAAAGATTGCTTCGCTTCGCTCGCAATGACACGAAACTTGCACACGGCGTTTATAAGCATGGCATCATGTATGAGGGACAAGCTCCCTTAGGAAGGTTAAGATCGGATGCGTGATATAAGAATTTCCATTATCACTGTGGTCATGGTTTTGATTTGTGTCGGGGTCGTGATGATTTACAGCTCGAGCGGTATTTACGCGCTTCAAGAATTAGGAGACAGCGCGTATTTTTTGCATCGACATTTGTTATTTTTGTTTGTTGGGACGATATTGGCGGTATTCACCATGCTGCTGAATTATAAGGATTTGCAAAAATGGTCAAAGACATTGATAGCCATCGCTGTCGTTATGCTCATTTTGGTTCTCATCCCGGGCATCGGCAAGGCCAGTTATGGAGCAAGACGGTGGTTCCAGATGGCTGGCTTTAGCTTTCAACCCTCGGAGTTTGCCAAAGTAGCTCTGCTTATTTATGTTGCGGATTTTCTGTCACGCAAACAAAATAAAATTCGAAATTTTCGGGAAGGATTTCTTCCCGTCATTATTATGCTAGGAGTGATATGTCTGTTGATTCTTAAACAGCCTGATTTGGGGATGCCTATTTTAATGGTGCTGATTACGCTCATTTTGCTTTTTATCGCCGGCGCGCAGGTGCGACACATTGGAATATTAGGGTTAATGGCGCTGCCCATTCTTTATCTTCTGGTAGTCAAGTACCCTTATCGTATCGCGCGGATTATGGCATTTTTAGACCCTTGGCAGGATAGCCGCGGCGTGGGATTTCAATTGGTCCAATCGCAGATTGCCTTAGGATCGGGCGGTTTTTGGGGCGTGGGACTAGGGAAGAGTGTGCAAAAACTTTTTTATCTCCCGGCGGCACATACGGATTTTATTCTATCGATCATTGGAGAAGAGTTAGGTTTTTTAGGAGCGCTCACGGTGATTATTCTTTTTGTGGTTTTTATTTGGCAGGGAGCGCGGGTCGCGAAACGAACAACGGATGCTTTTGGATATTTTTTAAGCGCTGGAATTGTCTCCATGATCGGCCTGCAAGCCGTCATTAATGTGGGTGTGAGTATCGGTGCCCTGCCCACGAAAGGATTACCGTTGCCATTTATCAGCTATGGGGGTTCAGCTTTGATTTTTAACATGGTGGCGGTTGGCCTGCTTCTTAATATTTCCCGCACTCAAGATCTATGAAAATTATCATTGCCACAGGCGGCACAGGCGGACATGTTTTCCCAGCATTGAAAGTGGGGCTGGAATTGAGGCACCAAGGCCATAATGTTTTTTTTGTCGGATCGTTTGGGCCCTGGCAAAATAAAATTACGGAGGCAGGTTTTGTCACCCAGCAGTTGCCCGCCAAGGGCTTAAACTGCCAATCCATTTTTATTTTTGTTTCGGCAATCTTCCTGATGGTAAAATCACTGTTTGATTCATTTAAGATTATAAGGTGTTTTCATCCGGATTCCGTTGTGGGATTTGGCGGATACGGGGCGTTTCCGGCTGTCTTAGCCGCAAGTCTATTGCGCTATCCGACGATGATCCATGAACAAAATGTGGTGCCTGGCCGAGCCAATGCGATTTTGGCAAAATTTGTCCGTAAAATCCTCATCAGCTTTGCGGACAGCGAGCAATATTTTCGATCAGGGAAAGTGATCTTGACCGGCTGTCCCTGCCACGTCGATACCAAGCTGGTGGATCATAAAGCCGTTTTAGCCAATTTTGGATTAACCGCCCAGCGCCAAACGATTTTGGTGCTTGGGGGAAGCCAGGGGAGCCATCGGATCAATTTGGAATTTTTTCAAGTCATGATCTCTCTTTGTCAAACCATACCAGTGCAGGCGATTCATATCTGTGGTAAGCCTGATTACCCAGATTTAAAGTCAAAATATGAAAAATTAGGAATACCGTTTGCGCTATATTCTTTTTTGGAAGGGATTAACGACGCTTACAAAGTCGCGGATTTAGTTGTCTCGCGGGCCGGAGCCCTCACCATAACGGAAATTGCCACCGCCGGAATCCCATCCATTCTTATTCCGTATCCGTATGCAGGAGGGCATCAGAAGGAAAATGCCGTTGTTTTAGGCAGCGTTAAGGCGGCCATAATTATTGATGAAAAAAATCTAACAGCCGCCGCGCTTTCAGCTGCGATTAAGGAAATTCTTTTTAATACGGCGACCGCCAAAGAAATGAAAGAACGGCTGAAAGGGATTTGCTTCCCGGATGCCATACACCGACTGGCTTATGAGGTAACGCATGTCTAGCTTTATTCAGAGAAAATTTGTGCTTGCCGTTGGGTTGTTGACGGCGCTGTGCACCGGGATTGATGCTCAGGCAAAAAATGAATGGAAAGAATTATCCAGCACGCATTTTATTATTTATTATAAAGCAGCCCCGTTGGATTTCGTTAAGAGTGTTGAAAAATCAGCCGAGCAATATTATGGTGAAATCGCGGAGAATTTAGGGTATACCCGTTACGAGAGCTGGACGTATGATAAACGCGCCAGGATTTATATTTATAATGATCAGGAAGACTACGTCAACTCGGCAAAACAATTTAAGTGGTCGCACGGCGCAGCCTCGGTTAAAACCAAAGAAATCCGAACCTTTCCAACGGCGCATGGGTTTTTTGACTCCACGCTGCCGCATGAATTGGGGCACATCATTTTTCGGGAATTTATTGGTTTCAGCGGGCACGTCCCGGGATGGATGGACGAAGGGGTCGCGATGTACCAAGAGAAGGCAAAGCGATGGGGAGCGAATAAGGTGGTTAAGGATGCGATCAAAGCCAAAAAATTTATTCCGCTCAATGACTTAACCCACATGACGTTGTATGGTGATACGCCGAAAGAGATCGTTGACTTATTTTATGCCGAGGCCGCGAGTGTCACCTATTACATCATTACGGAGTTAGGAAAGATTCGTTTCGGCTATTTTTGTGAAAAATTAAAACAAGGAAGCTCGCTCGACAACGCGCTCAACTATGCGTTCCCGCGTATTAAAGATTTGGATGAATTGAATAAAGTCTGGCTGGGGTATTTAAACGAATGAAGGAACACTACCATTTTGTAGGAATCGGCGGTTCTGGCATGGGGCCGCTGGCCTTGCTCATGCTGGCTAAGGGCTGCCGGGTCAGTGGTTCGGACATCAAGGAGAGTCCGACCGTGAAGATTTTAAAAGACCAGGGGGCGTGCATTACAATTGGGCATAATGCCAGGAACATTAGCGAACCGAATTATGTTGTGTACTCCTCGGCCATTAGTTCGGAAAATTATGAAATCATCGAGGCCAAACGAAGGAATATCCCGATTTTACGGCGAGCCCAACTTCTGGCGCAATTGATGAATGCGCAGAGCGGTGTAGCCGTTGCCGGCGCCCATGGTAAAACTACGACGACATCTATGGTTTCGCATTTGTTCATTCAGGCAGGCCTTAAACCTACGACCGCCATTGGCGGAATAGTAAACGGAGCCTCCTATAACGCGGCAGTGGGGGATGGGCAATATTTTGTTGCTGAGATGGACGAAAGCGACGGTTCGTTCCTTTACTTCTATCCGATGCATGCGATTATTACGAATATGGATTTTGAGCATGTGGATTATTATCATACGTGGGAAAATATTGTGCAGGCCTATCAGTGTTTTATGGAGCAGGTTTCGGCGCAGGGGCAGGTCGTGATTTGCGGCGAGGATGCGCGCTTATTGAAAATGGCTAAAGAACAAGGCCGGACCTTTTTAACGTATGGTTTTTACCCAAAATGCGATATTTATGCCAACAATATTCAATTGACGTATGCCGTTTCAAGTTTTGACTGTTATTTTAAAAAAGAAAAAATAGGTCGAATTGAACTTGCGATTCCTGGTAAACATAATATATTAAATGCCATGGCGTGCGTGGGTATGGGCTGCAGCCTTGGCATTGATTCTGATATCATTCGCGAAAGCTTAGGGACTTACCGGGGAGTTCAGCGCAGGTTTCAAATTAAGGCCGATGTGAATGCAGTTATGGTGGTGGATGATTACGGTCATCATCCGACGGAAATTAAGGCCGTCATTGACACCGCACGCTTGTTTCCGGAGAAACGTTTGGTAGTTGTCTTTCAGCCGCACCGGTACACACGGACGCAATCTTTGATGGATGAATTCGCCCGCTGCCTGGCCTTGGCGGATTATGTTATTTTGACCGATATCTATGCGGCCAGTGAAAAAATGATAGAGGGTGTTTCTTCGCAAAGACTTTTTGCTAAAATTGAGCATAACGATCCTGGGAAGGCAATTTATTTGAAGAAAGAGGATATTGTGAAGCATCTTGAGGAAGCGGTTCGGCCTGGTGATTTGGTCATTATGTTGGGCGCCGGCGATATCAATCAGATTTCGGATCAGTTCGTGGATTCTCTTAAATAATACGCGAAAAGTCATCGCTAAATTTTGTCGGTAAATTTATTAAGGAAAGTCGAGATGAAAAAAAATTTTGGACATATTGGCGTTTTGCTAGGAGGGTACTCCTCAGAGCGGGAAATTTCCTTGAAATCCGGTAAGGCTGTTTATGACGCGTTGGAAGAGGCAGGGCACCATGTCAGCAAAATTGACATTGTCTCGCGTGAGGATGACATTGGGCAGATGATTCAGGCGGCCGGTATTGACGTGGCTTTTATTGCCTTGCATGGCGCGCTCGGTGAAGATGGCACCATTCAATCTCTATTAGAAATGGCAGGTGTGCCTTATACAGGTTCGGGAGTGGATGCCAGCCGCATTGCTATTAACAAAATTTCCACACAAAATGTTTTAAGGAAAAAAAATTTCCCAGTCCCAATTTTTACGACAGTCTTCCAAGAAGATTCTATGGATGAAGATGCTCTCTTAACGCGGGTTGATGGAATGCCGGTTGTGGTCAAGCCGGCTGCCGAAGGATCGAGCCTTGGCGTAACAATTGTGCATAAGCGGGAAAATTTTAAAAAGGCGGTGATGGAGGCCTTCCGTTATGGTTCGCCCATTCTGGTGGATCATTATATTCAGGGCCGAGAATTGACCGTGGGGATTTTGTCTGATGAACCCTTGCCCGTTGTGGAGATTCGCCCGACCCATGATTTCTTTGACTTTACAGCCAAGTATCAAAAGGGCCTCACCGATTATCTTGTTCCGGCGCCATTATCGGCGGAGATAACCACCAAAGTTCAACAAATGGCGCTGGCAGCGTACGAGGCTGTCGGATGCCGGGATTTTTCCAGAGTCGATGTGATTCTGGACAGAAAAATGAATCCCTATATCCTTGAGATCAATACGATACCGGGATTTACGGCAACGAGCTTACTGCCGATGGCCGCTCAGGAAGCCGGCTATAATTTTACTCAACTCTGTGAAAAAATCATTGCCTTAGCCTATGAAAAGAAAAAGCAAGCGAAGCACTCACTCGGCTCCTTATCTTAAATATTTGATTTTGGGGTTATTGATCGCAGTCATTACCACTGTGATAGCGCAAGCAACCATGGATCACTTAAAGACTGCGCGGATTTTTATTGTTAAAAATATTGTGGTTGATCCAGCATCTCCCTTAAATAATGTCCCGGAACTGCTGCAGCTGAAGGGGAAAAACATTTTTCAGGTCGATGTGCAGACATTGCAGGAACGTTTAATCCGCCGTTATCCCGAAGTTGTCTATGTGAAGGTGGTCAAGCGTTTTCCCGACCAAATTATTATTTTAACCAAAAAGCGCAACCTTTTCGCGCAGGTGATACTTCGCAGCCGCACCGTTATGGTGGATAAGGATGGAGTGGTTCTCACGGATTCTCATATGGAGGCGGATAATAAATTGCCTTTGATCAGGGGAGTTACCAGCGGGAATTCGGCTACAAAAATTGGTTATCCATTGACAGGAGAAAATTTGTTCATTAGTCTAAATATTATCAAGGCCTTTCAGGAAAGCCCGGTTTTAGCCGTTTATCCGCTTTCGAAAATCGATGCCGGGAATTTATCAAAAATTAATGTTCATATCCTCAATAACGTTGTGGTGATTTTGGATGACGAAGCGATTAAAGAAAAATTAAAAATGCTGGAGATTGTTTTCACGCAAGGGAAGCCAGATTTGTCAAAAATTAAATATATTGATTTACGGTTTAAGGAGCCGATCCTCGGCAAACGCTAGGTTCTACTATTGACCTTTGTAGAACCAAAAGAATTGAGGTAGTCAATATTGGCCTTTGT
>CAYHTV010000105.1:0-6332 GCA_964359575.1 uncultured Planctomycetales bacterium | reverse complement strand
TCTCCTCAATGATAAATTCAAATTTTTTTCTTTAGTTGTACAAAGGCCCATAACGTCAAAAAGAGGGCAAAATGTTTAATTCTATTTTGGAAATTATTGAAGATCTCAAACAGGGAAAGATGGTTATTGTGATGGATGACGAAGGCCGTGAAAATGAAGGCGACCTTCTCTGCGCGGCCGAATTTATAACCGCTGATAAAATCAATTTTATGGCCAAAGAGGCCCGCGGTTTGATTTGTATCCCGATGGAAGATCAAAGACTTAATGAATTGGATCTGCATCCTATGAAGGATGAACTCAACCACCACAAGCAGCATCAAAAATGCAACACCGGCTGGGCGATATCGGTGGACGCCTCTCTTGGCGTTACGACAGGCATTTCCGCGTTTGACCGCGCGCAGACCGTGAAAGTCCTTGTTGATCCTAACGCTAAACCGGCGGATTTGGTGACGCCGGGGCATCTTTTTCCTCTACGGGCCCGCAAAGGCGGGGTTTTAGTGAGAGCCGGCCACACCGAGGCCTCGGTGGATCTCATGCGTATCGCAGGTCTTTATCCGGCGGGAGTTATTTGTGAAATCATGAACGAAGACGGGACCATGGCGAGGACCCAGGATTTGATTGAATTTTCCAAAAGGCACAGTCTAAAAATTTGCACCATCGACAGCTTGATTGAATACCGCCGTAAATATGAGAAACTGATTGCGCGTTGTGTAGAAACGGATTTGCCAACGGATTTCGGAGATTTTAAATTGGTCGGCTACAAATCTAAGATTGATGACGTGACCCATTTGGCACTGGTCAAGGGAGCGGTGGATGCAACGGTTCCGCAGCTTGTGCGGGTGCAGTCCGAATGTTTAACCGGCGATGTGTTTGGCTCAAAGCGGTGTGATTGCAATGCCCAATTGCACGCCGCCATGAAAACGATCCATCAGCACGGCGCGGGAATTATTCTCTACATGCGCCAAGAAGGCCGGGGGATTGGCTTGCTGAATAAATTAAAAGCCTATCGGCTGCAGGACGGCGGCATGGATACCGTGGAGGCCAATGAGGCCCTCGGTTTTCCGGCGGATCTGCGCGATTACGGGATAGGCGCCCAAATCCTCGTTGATTTAGGCGTTAAGCAGATTCGGCTCTTGACCAATAATCCGCGTAAAATTGTCGGCCTAGAGGGATACGGCTTAACTGTGGTGGAGCGAGTCCCTTTGCAGGTTCCTCACAACCCCATGAATAAAAATTATTTGCAGGCCAAAAAAGATAAGCTAGGCCATATTCTCTAAGTATGCAGCGAGGGATTAAGACAATTGACGGAAAACTCAACGGGAAAGGGAAGAGGATCGGCATCGTCGTTTCGCGTTTTAATGATTTTGTGACCAAACGTCTTTTGAAGGCGTGCCTCTCGGAATTAGAACATTGCGGTGTCAAAAGAAATAATCTCACTGTCCTTTGGGTGCCGGGCTCTTTAGAGCTGCCGGTAGCAGCCTCTGTACTCGCTAAGAAAAAAAGTATCGACGCGGTCATCGCGTTGGGCGCTATTATCCGCGGTGAGACACTGCATTTTGAATTGGTCGCTTATGGCACTTTGTACGGTGTTGTTAATGTCTCCACGTCAACCGGAAAGCCGGTCATTTTTGGGGTTTTGTCAACGGATACGGTCAAGCAGGCCTATCAGCGTTCTGAGCCCTCCGGTGATAATAAAGGAAAAGATGCGGCCCGCGCCGCCATTGAGATGGTCGATGTCTTAAATAAAATTCAGTGATATAATTTTTCCCTCCCTGGCTACTGCAGGCAGCCTCCTCCGTCAAGGGGGAGGAATCGTTATGTTGAACGTTATTTTATTAATTTTTAAAGTAAAGTTATTTGAAAATCAGCGATGCGAAAAAGAACCCAAGCCCGAGACTGCGCCTTAAGAGTTTTATATCAGGCGGATATCACCAAACGCGATGCGGCTTTGGTTTCGGAAAATTTTTGGAACGCCGAAGAGTCCGCGGACAAGGAAGTGAAAGAATTCAGCCATCGTCTCGCGGCGGGCGTCGGTAAGAATATAACGACAATCGATGCGATGATCTCCAAATACGCCACCAATTGGCAATTAAGACGCATGGCGATCATCGACCGCAATGTTTTGAGGCTAGGCGCTTTTGAACTCCTTTTCGCACCTGATATCCCGCCCAAAGTCACCATCAATGAAGCCGTTGAGCTAGCCAAAAAATACGGCGATCTCGAATCCAGTAAATTCGTCAATGGGATTTTAGATAAGATCCATAAAGTGGAAGTTGTCCCGCAAGGACTCAAACTGTGACAAAATCCGCAGATCTGCACATTCACACCTTTTATTCGGATGGGACCTCCTCACCTCAGGAAATTGTTCAGGCAGCTTTGCAGGCTGGTCTAAATTGTATCTCTATCACTGATCATGATGCGTTGGATGGAATTGCGCCCACCCGTGTGGCTGCCCAAGGTTATGATTTAGAAATTATTTCGGGGATCGAATTATCGACGGAAATCAATGGCAAGGATATCCATATCTTGGGATATCTTTTTGATGAAAAAAGTCCACTTTTGTTGGCAGCCATCCATCAGGCGCAAGAGGCACGGGTGGAACGGATTAAGATCATGATTGAGAAATTGAAAGGACTAGGTGTCAAAGATATTCAGTGGGAAGAGGTATGCCGTTTAACACAGTCTAAGGCCGTGGGGCGCCCGCACTTGGCAGCGGTCCTTAAGGAAAAAGGATTCGTCAAAGATATCGCGCAGGCGTTCGATAAATATTTAGGCGAAGACTGTCCGGCGTATGTTCCTAAGTTTAAGCAAACCCCGTATGAAGCGATTGAGTTGATCCGCAAAAGCCAAGGGGTCGCGGTGATGGCGCATCCGATGTCGACGAATAAAGATGAGCTCATCCGCAGTTTTGCCGATAGTGGCCTGCAGGGGCTGGAGGTGTATTATCCCAATTGTCCGGATGTGGTGATCAATTATTACGCGAAATTAGCTAAAAAATATCAATTGATCCCGACCGGCGGATCGGATTATCATGGGAAAGCGAAACCAAATACTTTTATGGGAAAAGCCAGGGTTCCTTACGCTGTGGTGGAAGAGTTAAAGAAAATTCGAAATGAGCCGCAGTTTCTATGAAAGATATTCAATATATGCAAAGGGCTATGCAGTTGGCTCTCAAGGCCAGAGGGCAAACTTCACCTAATCCGCTTGTCGGCGCGGTGATTGTTAAGAACGGTCGCATTATTGCTGAAGGGTATCATCAGCGCTGCGGCGGTGAGCATGCGGAAATTATAGCTTTAAAAAGAGCTGGCGCGCGGGCTCGTGGAGCCACCCTTTACATAACACTCGAACCATGTTTTCATTTTGGCCGCACCCCGCCCTGCGTTGGCGCCATTATTCACAGCGGTGTTAAAGAAGTTGTTATAGGTATGCGCGATCCCAATCCAGCGACCAATGGAAAATCCATTGCTAAATTGCGACAGACGGGAATCCGTGTCAAGGTGGGTTTTCTTAAAGGTGAAATAAAAAAAATGAATGAAATTTTTATCAAATATATCACGAAGCAGATGCCTTTTGTCGTTGCCAAATGCGCCCAGACGCTTGATGGGAAAATCGCTACCGCAACCGGGGAATCCCAATGGATCACCTCTGTCGCCACTCGGCAATTTGCTAAGCAACGGCGCGATGACTTTGATGCCATTTTAGTTGGCATAAACACGGTTTTAAAAGATAACCCGCGTTTGAATGCGGCGCGAAAATCAAGGCGCCTCAAAAAGATTATTATTGATTCAACTTTGCGGATTCCGCTAAACGCCAAATTATTTCAAGGCATTAACCCGGGAGATTGTTATATCGCGGCTACCCAAAGCGCTAATCTTAAGAAAATGCGAAATTTGCTTAAGCGCGGGGTTAATATCATTATTTGTCCGCGGGATAAAGGAGGGGTTGATCTGAGATTTTTTTTAAAAGAATTAGCGCACCGGGAAATTTCCAGCATCCTTATCGAAGGAGGTTCCACAGTTCTCGGTTCCGCTCTTAAAGGAGGGCTGGTTGATAAGATGCACATTTATATCGCCCCTAAAATTATTGGCGATGAAAAGGCGCTGAGTTCGATACGGGGACTTAACATTGGTCAACTGAAGCAGGCGGTTGAGCTGTGCGATATCGAAATCCAGAAAATTCATCAGGATATTTTTATTCAAGGCTATGTTTACCGGAATCATTGAAGAACAGGGTGTTGTTCAAAATATTGAGCGCCGAAAGAATCTTTGCATTCTGACGATAAAGTCCCAGCAGATTTTCAAAGGTACAAAAATTGGCGATAGCCTCGCGGTCAATGGAGTATGCTTAACAATTACCAATATTCATGAAAATATTTTAACTTTTGATATAATGTTGGAGACTATCCGCAAGACAACCTTAGACGGTTTGGGTTGGGGTGTCCCCGTGAATCTCGAAAGGGCAATGAAGGAGAACAGCCGATTCGACGGGCATTTTGTATTGGGACACGTAGACGATGTGGGAATCATCAAAAAGCGACTGGCGCAGGCCAATTACGTTGAATTTCGCATCAGTATTGTTAAAAAATTACAACGGTTTCTTGCCCCCAAAGGTTCGATTTGTATCGATGGGGTGAGCCTAACAATCGGCGAGGTTAAAAAAGATTATTTTTTAGTTTATTTAATTCCGCATACCCTTAAAGTCACCACTTTAGGCAAAAAGATGGAAAAGGATAAGGTTAATATTGAAGTCGATATTTTAGCCCGATATATTTTGAAATAGCCCGAAATGAAAAAACGTGTCGTCATAACAGGAGTTGGTGTCCTGGCCAGTAATGGCAAGGGCAAAGCGGAATTCTGGCAGGCCCTCAAAGAAGGGAAGGTCGGTTACAAGCCCATTACGTTATTTGATGCCTCGGAATTTCGGGTTAAAATCGCCGGAGAAATCAGCGATTTTGATGCTAAGTTTTATATGGGCCAAAAAGGCTTAAGATTGTTGGACCGCAGCACAAAGTTGATGATTTGCTCTGCGAAGCTTGCCATTGAAGACAGTCAATTTATTATTACCGAAGAAAACAACGATGATACCGGCGTCTCGGTGGGTACAACCTTAGGGAGCCTTAAAAGCATTGCAGAATTTGATGAAATCACTCTGCGCGAAGGGCCGCGTTACGTTAACCCAGGACTTTTCCCCAATACGGTTATCAATTCTCCGGCCAGTCATATCTCGATTTGGAATAAGATCAAAGGATTTAATAGTACGATTTCAACAGGCTTTACCTCCAGTCTTGATGCGATGAGTTATGCGTATGATTTCTTGCAGTATGGGCGCGCCAGTGTGATTTACACAGGCAGTGTGGAAGAGCTGTGTTGGCATACGTTCTTTGGATTTCATACCTTAGAATTTTTGTCCGGATCTAAAGAAGGGCAGGAATTTGTCAATTGTCCATTTGATAAAAGGCGTAATGGGGTGACCTTTGGGGAAGGCGCATGTTTAATGTGTTTTGAAGATTACGATCATGCGATCAAGCGTAATGCGCCCATTCAGGCAGAGGTTTTGGGATTCGGGACAAGCTTTGATCCATTTCGAATTCACAAATATAACCCGCGGGCAGCGGGTTTGAAGCGCGCTATGCAATTTGCTCTCGATGAGGCAGGCGTGCTGCCCGAGGACATCGACTATATCTGTGCTAATGCAAATTCCCATAAGATGGCCGATAAAGTAGAAACCGAGGCGATTAAAGAAATTTTCGGAAGCCATGCCTATAAAATTCCGGTGAGCGCGGTCAAATCCATGACCGGGGAATGTTACAGCTTGTCGGGGGCGTTTGCGGTGGCCGCCAGCGTGGGCGTTTTTCAAGAAAATTTCATCCCGCCGACGGTAAATTATCAAGAGAAAGACCCGGACTGCGATCTGGATTATGTCCCGAATGACGCGCGCGATGGTAAGGATGTGAATACTATTCTCGTCATCACATTCGGCCCCAGTGGCAGCAATACATGCGTGGTGTTGAAGAGATTTAAAGGATAAGCCAAAACTTAAAATGCAAAGCGCAAAAATAAGTTAAAAGTTTAGGACTTGCGCGGTTAACTAATGTGATTCCTTCTCCCCTTTTTGGGGAGAAGGACAGGATGAGGGGGCAGAAAGAAAAGATAAAATACTGTAACCTCCCTCACCTTAATCCTCTCCCCGACGGGGAGAGGAAGACAATATAATTCCCTTTCCATTTTTTATGGAGAGGGAAGAATCAAGATATCAAATGCGAAAGTCCTATATGGTTTCACGGCTGTCCCATCATAAGTTGAATATTGTCAATTGTTTATCGTTTTGAGCAT
>CAYHTV010000104.1:0-6670 GCA_964359575.1 uncultured Planctomycetales bacterium | reverse complement strand
CCCCTCCTTGCCTCCCCCATCAAGGGGGAGGAATTCTTATGTCGAACTGACGTTATCCTGCTTTTTTTACTTCGGCCATCAGATAGCGGTGCACCCCTTCGGCCGTAGCGCGTCCTTCATGAATCGCCCACACAACTAACGATTGTCCCCGTCGCATATCCCCAGCCGCAAAAACACCCTCAACACTCGTCATGCGATCATGATCTGTCCTGACATTACCCCGTTCATCAAGAGCGATACCCAACTCTTCAATCATGCCCTTTTTGATGGGACCCAAAAATCCCAACGCTAAAAGAACCAAATCGGCATCCACAGTAAATTCTGATCCCGGAACTTCTTTCATCGCGCTGCGGCCTGTAGCTGGATCTTTGGGGCCGAATTCCAAACGCACGGCGTGCAATTTTTTAACCTCGCCATTTTCGCCGCTAAAACTTTTGGTCATAATGGCATAATCCCGCTGGCATCCTTCTTCATGCGAAGTAGATTTACGCTCTATAAAAGCCCAATTTGGCCAGGGATTATCAACTGGGCGCTCTTTGGCAGGACGCGCCATCAACTCAAAATTTGTCACCAATGCCGCGCCCTGCCGATTTGCTGTTCCAATACAATCGGATCCTGTATCGCCGCCGCCCAGCACAACGACTTTCTTCCCGGCCGCGGAAATCCTTTGCTGTGCATCAGCATGCTGGCCCATATTAATACGATTTTGCTGCGTTAAATAATCCATAGCAAAATAAATCCCTTTTAACTCTCGGCCTGGGATAGGAACATCCCGCGGCTGTTCAGCGCCTCCGGCGAGCACCACGGCATCATATTTTTGAAGCAGCTCTTGGAGCGAAATATCCATACCAATATGCGCCTTGGTTTTAAATTTCACGCCTTCCTGTTCCATGCGATCCAGCCGGCGCTTAACGACCCATTTTTCTAATTTAAAATCCGGAATCCCCAAAGTGAGAAGTCCCCCTAAAGCTTCATTTTTTTCATAAACGGTTACTGTATGGCCGGCTTTATTCAATTGATCCGCGCACGCTAGCCCGGCGGGGCCGGAACCCACCACCGCGACTTTTTTTCCGGTGCGATATTTAGGCGGCAGGGGTTTCACCCAGCCTTCTTTATAAGATTTCTCAATGATAGCGACTTCGATATTTTTAATCGTGACCGCTGGTTCGTTAATCGCTAGCACACAGGCATTCTCGCAGGGGGCCGGACAAATCCGTCCGGTAAATTCTGGGAAATTATTTGTCTTATGCAAACGCTCAATCGCCTCCTGCCAGCTATTGCGATATACTAAATCATTCCAGTCCGGAATAATGTTGCCAATCGGACATCCAGATTGACAAAACGGTACCCCGCAGTCCATGCACCGGGCCCCCTGCTTTCGCAAATCCTCCTCAGGCATCTGGTGATAAAATTCTTTCCAATGCTTAAGGCGTTTTTCGACAGGCTGCTTGGAAAAATCCTTCCTGTCATATTTCATAAAACCCTTGGTATCACCCATAGTTGATAACTTTTGAATATGTCACAGCGTCACACGCCACAAAGTCGCAAGTCCTCTTTTACGCCTTTACGTGAGTTCGATATAATTTTTCCCCTCCCTCGATGGGAGGGGTTGGGGGAGGGTGATGAAAAATAGTGTTTTCATCTTCTATCCACCCCCACCTCGCCTCCCCCATCAAGGGGGAGGAATTCTTATATCGAACTGACGTGCCTTTACGTGTGACATGTGGCCTTGTGACGTTGTGACCTGCTGTTCTCCTTCAATGACCCGCCGGTAATCCTGCGGATAAACTTTTATAAATTGGCGCAGGGTCACAGACCACCCCTGTAAGATTTTTTTCGCAACCGTGCTTTCTGTGCAGCGCGCGTGATTTTCAATCAAACGCTTTAATTCCTCGATATCCGCTTCTCGTTCCATCGGAAATAAATCCACCATTCCTTTATTACACAATTGGGAAAATTGCTTTTGGGGATCCCAGACATAAGCAATCCCTCCGCTCATGCCAGCGGCAAAGTTTCGTCCCGTCGGGCCTAAAACAACCACGCGTCCACCCGTCATATATTCACAGCCATGATCGCCAATTCCCTCCACAACCGCATGAACACCGCTGTTACGCACGGCAAAACGTTCCCCCGCTAACCCGCGAAAATATGCCTCGCCCGCAATCGCGCCATACAGCACGACGTTACCGATCAAGATGTTTTCTTCCGGCACAAAAGTTGCCTTCTGCGGCGGATAAATAATCATTTTTCCGCCGGATAAACCTTTTCCCACATAATCATTCGCGTCGCCTTCCAAGACAAACGTAATCCCGTGCGCCAAAAACGCGCCAAAACTCTGGCCGGCTGATCCGTTAAATTTAATATGGATCGTATCTTCCGGCAAACCAGCCAATCCATACCGACGGGCAATTTCCGAGCTGAGCATTGTTCCGACCGTGCGGTTCGTGTTATGAATGGAGCAATCAAATTGCACATGTGTTTTATTTTCGATGGCTTCCCGGCAGCTCTCAATCAACCGATTATCCATAGCCTTTTCCAAACCATGATCCTGCCGCGACACATGATGGATGGCTATGTTCGGCGGGACATCGGGCCGGTGCAAAATATTTGTCAAATCAAGCCCTTTGGCCTTCCAGTGTTCAATAACCTCTTGCGTATCCAGCATATCGACCCGCCCGACCATATCTGAAAATTTACGAAAACCTAACTCGGCCATAATCTCGCGCACCTCTTCGGCAATAAAGGTGAAAAAATTTACCACGTGTTCCGGTTTGCCAGTAAATTTTTTCCGTAATTCCGGATCTTGAGTGGCAATCCCAACGGAACATGTATTCAAATGGCATTTGCGCAAAAGAATACATCCTAAGGATATCAATGCCGATGTTGAAAAACCAAATTCATCCGCGCCCAACATAGCCGCGATAGTAACATCCCGCCCGGTTTTAAGCTGCCCGTCGGTCTGCACCCGGATGCGGCCGCGCAGATCATTCATGACTAAAACCTGCTGCGTCTCGGCGATGCCTAATTCCATCGGCAGCCCCGCGTGTTTAATCGAAGTCTGCGGGGAGGCGCCGGTCCCGCCTTCGAATCCGCTGATTAAAACATGATCCGCTTTCCCCTTTGAAACCCCGGCGGCAATCGTTCCCACGCCGATTTCCGAAACCAATTTTACGCTCACGTCAGCGCGCGGGTTGGAATTTTTCAAATCATGAATCAATTGCGCCAAATCCTCAATGGAATAAATATCGTGATGCGGCGGAGGCGAGATCAATCCCACTCCGGGAGTGGTATAACGGGTCTTGGCAATTTCCTTGGTAACTTTATGCCCCGGCAGTTGTCCACCTTCACCCGGTTTGGCACCCTGTGCCATCTTAATTTGCAGTTGATCCGCATTGACGAGATATTCAATCGTGACGCCAAACCGTCCCGCGGCCACCTGCTTAATACGGCTGCGCCGCCAATCGCCGTTAGGCTCCTTTTTAAATCGCTCTGGGTCTTCACCGCCCTCGCCGGTATTGGAAAAACCTCCTAAACGGTTCATGGCAATGGCAAGTGTTTCATGCGTTTCCTTAGAAATAGACCCATAGCTCATGGCGCCGGTCGCAAACCGCTTGACGATTTCTGACGCCGGCTCCACTTCAGAAAGCGCAATTCTCTCGCCTTTTTTAAATTTTAACAGCCCGCGAATATTGGCTAAATTGGTTGATTGTTCATTAATAAGCTTTGCGTATTTTTTATAAAGGCTATAATCTCCCACCCGCACCGCATGCTGCAGCATTGCAATCGTCTGCGGATTCATCTGGTGGTGCTCGCCTTCTCGGCGCCAGTGATAGTCCCCGCCCACATCGAGCATATTATCGTACATATTATACTCGGGATAAGCCTGCGCGTGACGGCGCAGCATCTCCTCGGCAACGGTTTCAATGCCAATCCCCCCAATCCGTGAAGGAGTCGCCGTAAAATATTTTTGAATAAGGTTTTCTCCTAAACCAACCGCCTCAAAGATTTGCGCCCCGCAATACGATTGGATCGTAGAGATTCCCATTTTGGAAATAATTTTAAAAAGACCTTTGCGCGTGGCCTTTAGAAAGTTCTTTTGCGCGTCCTTGAATACAACGCCCTCAAAAACGCCTTTTTTGATCTGATCCTCAATTGTTTCAAAAACAAGGTAAGGATTGATGATATTGGCGCCGTAACCGATCAAGACAGCAAAATGGTGCATCTCGCGCGCCTCACCCGTTTCGACGATAAGACCGACCTTGGTCCGCGTCCCCCGGCGAATCAAGTGATGATGTAATCCCGCGCACGCCAGAAGTGACGGCATAGGGACATTATGTTTATGAATGTCCCTATCCGAAAGAATAAGAATAGAATATCCTTTTTCAATTGTCTCGTCGGCCTCTTTGAATAATTTTTCTAAAGCTTTTTCTAATCCCGGCAGGCCATCTTCTTTTTTAAAAATGGCCGAAAGGGTTGCAGCTTTTAAATTTCCTTCATGAACGTGACGGATTTTTTCCAATTCTTCATTAGTCACAATCGGCCGCGGCACGCGCAGGCGATGGCAATGCTGCGGTGTTTCATCCAGCAGATTCCCTTCCGCGCCCAGCATCACATTTTCTGCCATAATCACTTCTTCGCGGATAGAATCAATCGGCGGATTAGTGACTTGCGCAAATAATTGCTTAAAATAATTAAACAACAATTGCGGTCGATAGCTTAAAACCGCCAACGGCGTATCAGTACCCATCGAGCCAACCGCTTCTTCGCCGTTAGCGGCCATGGGCTGCAAAAGAATTTTAATATCCTCGAGTGTATAGCCGAACGCCCGTTGACGTTCTAGCAAGGTTTTCTCTTCCAGTCCATGTCCCTTCCAAGGCTGCGGAAGACAGTTAAGATCAACCACGTTTTCCTTTAACCACGCGGCATAAGGCTTGCGCTTCGCATAGAAAAATTTCAATTCGGCATCGTCGATGATCCTTTGCTCGATCGTATCAATCAGAAACATCTTACCGGGCTGCAAGCGCCCTTTTTTAACCACATTTTCCACCGGGATATCCGAGAGCACCCCGGTTTCCGAAGCCATGATCACTGTATCATCTTTGGTGATCCAAAAACGAGAAGGACGAAGGCCGTTACGGTCTAACACCGCCCCCACATAACGCCCATCGCAAAAGGCAATACTCGCCGGGCCGTCCCACGGCTCCATAAGGCAGGAATGATATTCATAAAAGGCCTTTTTCTCTTCGCTCATGCTTTCATGGCCGCTCCACGCTTCCGGAATCATCATCATCATCGCATGCGGCAAAGAGCGCCCCGCCAGCATCAGCATTTCCAAAACATTATCAAAAGTTGCTGTATCGCTCCCGTGCGGCACCACGATCGGCAAAACTTTATTAATGTCTTTGCCGAATTTGTCCGTGATAAATTGCATTTCGCGCGCATGCATCCAGTTGATGTTGCCGCGTAAAGTATTAATCTCGCCATTGTGCGCGATCATGCGGTAAGGATGGGCCAGCGCCCACGTTGGAAAAGTATTGGTGCTGTACCGGGAATGGACTAAGGCCAGGCAGGACACCATAAGCGGATCAGACAAATCCGGAAAGAATTTATCAACCTGTTCCGCCATCAATTGACCTTTATACACCAATGTTTTTGTTGAAAGGCTGCAAAAATAATAATAATTTTTTTGGCTTAAAGTAGACTCTTGAACTTTATTGTAAAGCCTTTTGCGGATTACGTAGAGTTTGCGGTCAAGTTCTTCGGGACGGGTATTCTTGCCGCGGCCGATGAAAAGCTGCTTAAATTCCGGCTCAACCGAACGGGCCACTTTTCCGATTTTAGCGCTGTCATGCGGCACTTCACGCCAGCCCAAAAATTTCTGCCCCTCTTCGTGAATAATGTGCTCAGTCCATTCTTCAATAATATTGCGGTCCGTCAAGCTGGGAGGTAAAAACACCAAGCCCGCGCCATATTCGCCCTGCGGCGGAAGGTCAATATGAAACTTTTTGCCCTCTTTGCGCAAAAACGCATCCGGCATCTGCATCATGATCCCCGCGCCATCACCGGTTTCAGGGTCGCAGCCGCAGGCACCGCGGTGGGTTAAATTTTCTAAAATTTTTATCCCATTACGAACGATGTCATGAGATTTATTTCCTTTAATGTTAACAATAAAGCCCACCCCGCAGCTGTCATGCTCAAACGCTGGGTCATATAATCCTTGTTTTGGCGGATAAAAGGGGTGGCTCATGCCTTGAATCTCTCCTGATTAATATTCAATTTTCTTATCTTAGAGCGCAGCGTATTACGATTGATGCCTAAAAATTTCGCCGCTGTCAGTTGGTTTCCTGCGCTGTGCTCCAAGGCTTTTTCTATTAAAATTCTTTCCGTGACGGCGATAACCGACCGATAAATTTCTCCATTTTTATAAACGGTCAAGGGACGACCCTTCGGGTCGCCACTTGCCCGTGGCATGAAACCACGAGCAAGTACTGCAGCTAAATCCACGGGCAAGCCCGTGGATTTAGCTTCTGCAAAAAATTCCTCAATTTTTTCAATAACTGAATTGCTATTCATTTTATCCATTTTTATATAGAATTCAATATTCTTTAGGACTTTCGCGTTTGTCATTCCCGAATGCCTTTGTCGGGAATCCATTAGGCCTCTCTTCGAC
>CAYHTV010000103.1:0-6739 GCA_964359575.1 uncultured Planctomycetales bacterium | reverse complement strand
GCAGGTCGCTTTGTTCTCTTAAAATTATTGCTAATGGTTGTACAAAGCTTAATAACTGCTTGTGACCCTGTGACTTTATGGCCAATTCTTCTATGCACAAAAAATCCATCCTCATCATTATATGTATTACGTTTATTACGTATGTGAATGTTCTGCAGAACGATTTCGTCGGGGATGATGAAATCATTATTGAGCGCAACAATTTTTATAAATCTTGGAATAATTTCCACCGGCTTTTTCAAAAAAGTTATATCACGCAAAGCGATAACGCCCTCCTCGCTTTGGATCAGGACAACCATTCGGGTTCGGTGGCTTACCGGCCGGTTCTTTCGCTGACCTATTTTGTGGATTTCGGCATCTGGAAAAAAAATCCGTTTGGATATCATTTCACCAATATTGTGCTGCACACTCTTAACGCCATCCTTGTATATGGCTTAATTTATTTTGTCAGCGGCGCTTGGCCCCCAGCCCTTTTAGGTTCCCTGATATTTTCCATTCATCCGGTTCAGGCGGAGGCGGTGTGCAATATTGGTTATCGGGCGGATCCGTTAGCGGCTTTTTTTGCCCTGTTGTCTTTTCTTTGCTTTATCCGGCTTGACGCGCAATACATGCCACGGGCTTCAGCCCGTGGGAGTATTGCCGTACTTGCCCGTGGTCATGCCACGGGCAAGTGGCGACCCGAAGGGTCGTCCCTTGACTATTATCCCATTCCTCGTAGAAATTTGCTTTACGGTTTATCTCTATTATTTTTTTTTCTCGCGCTTTTTAGTAAAGAATCCGTCATTGTGCTTCCCGCGCTCATGATAGGGTATGATTTTTACTTTCGCGAGGGGGCCTTAGAAAATTTTTGGAAAAATTTTTGGCAGCGGTATTTAGGATATATTGGGATCGTTGTATTTTATTTATACGTTTATTTTTATGTTTTTCCTAACTCAACTTTAACCGGCGAGGGAGGCGTTTGGATGGGGGGGACGCTCGTAACGCACGCGGTTAAAATAGGATTGATATTTCTATTTTACATAAAAGATTTGACCATGCCATTTTTTGTTGCGGCTATCCCGCCAGTTTATTCTCCGCCCGTTGATCCGGGGTGGGGTTATCAAATTTTTATCGCGCTTGTGGTTTTGGTATTGTCACTTTTCTTTATTTGCCGAGGATCCCGTAAACAAAAAGCGGCGCCATTCTTTCTTTTATGGTTCTTTATTGCTTTGCTGCCGGTAGCCCAGATTGTGCCGATTGTCACTCCCATGGCACATCGATTCCTGTACTTACCGGCGGTCGGTTTTTTTGCGGTGCTCGCCGCAGCCATCGAGGCTATGGCGGCGCGTCTGGCACAGAACCACCATGGTCCCCGTCTAGGGATAATTTTGAAAAACGGCGTGGTTGCTGCGTGCATCATTGCGACCTTTATACTCAATGCTTCGTGGAGGGGCAATTACACAATCGCCAGACATTGGATCGAGCATTATCCCCAGCACCCTTATGGGTATTTTATCGTTGGTATTCAGTATATGAAGGCGGGCTGGCTGGAACCGGCGAAAATGGCTTTTGAAAAAAGTCTCGCTCTAGGGATGGAAGATCCACGGTTGTATCAGAGCATGGGGTTGCTGCACCTGCAAGATCCGCCGGCGGCAAAAAAGTTTTTTGCGAAATCCGTGGAGCTATTTCCTTCATATGCGATATCCTATGTGGGGTTAGGCAGGAGCCTCTTGTTTGAGGGAGATTACACAAAGGCCTTGCTCTATTTGGAAAAAAGTTTAGAATTAATGCCGACTTACAAGGGGTATGGCTATCTTATACAAACCTTGATATTTCTTGACCGTGGTGTGGATCTGCCGGAGATATTTCAGGCAGCGCAAAAGATTTTAACCGACAAAAATCAAATCGATTCCTTGAATAAATTTATGAATTTGACAGAGCCTCTCCACACGCCGATTGATATCGGCTTGTAAAAAACCAGGAGGTGCGTGTGAAGCATTATCGGGAAGAATTGTGGTTTCATGCCAAGACTCAGCGGGCGTATATTAATATTTCGGATAAAGTTCAGCAGATTATTGATAAAAGCGGAATTCAAGAAGGGTTGTGCTTGGTTAACGCGATGCATATCACGGCCAGCGTTTATATCAATGATGATGAGAGCGGCTTGCTGAAAGATTATGATGACTGGCTGGAGAAATTGGCGCCCCATGAGCCGGTTGCACAATACCGGCACAACGACACGGGGGAAGACAATGCCGACGCGCATCTAAAACGGCAGGTTATGGGGCGCGAGGTCGTCGTCGCCGTGACAAAAGGGAAATTGGATTTTGGGCCGTGGGAGCAGATCTTTTACGGCGAATTCGACGGCCGTCGGGATAAAAGGGTTTTGGTGAAGATGGTGGGGGAGTAAGAAGAAACTATCATGAGTCTACTAGTTCTCGGCACAGTGGCGCTGGATAATGTCAAAACCCCATCGGGCGTGAAACGGGATATGCTCGGCGGTTCCGCGGCGCATTTTGCCATGAGCGCGCGGCTTTTTACAAAAGTCCATTTGGTTGCTATTGTCGGTGAGGATTTTCCCAAACAGCACATTGAGTTCTTAAAGAAAAAGGGAATTGATTTGGATTCTTTAAAAGTTGGAAAAGGGAAATCTTTCCGCTGGGAAGGGGAATATAAAAAAGAGGATTGGAATACCGCGCTGACCCTCGCTACGGAATTGGGCGTCTTGGTCGGTTTCTCACCGGAGGTAGCGCCCCACCACCGCAGAATTCCCAACATTTTTCTTGCCAACATCGATCCGGACATTCAAATAGGTTTGTTGGATATGATGCAGAAACCTAAGCTGATTGGGTTAGACAGTATGAATTTGTGGATTAACCACAAGCGGGATGCATTGCTAAAGTTGATGAAGCGTGTGAATTTGTTCGTCGCTAACGACAGCGAGGTCCGCTCCCTCACCCAGGAAAATAATCTGATCCGCGCGGCAAAAAAGCTGCGCAATTTTGGCCCGCAGATGATCGTTATTAAAAAAGGCGAACACGGCGTCTTATTTTACAGCGATCGGCTGAGGTTCGCCTTTCCCGCTTATCCGGTGGAAGAGGTCGTTGATCCGACGGGCGCAGGGGATACGTTTGCCGGCGCCCTGATGGGCTATTTAAGCCATACGAAAAAGACGGACGCGAAGACGATCAAGCGGGCGCTTATTTACGCGACGACGGCTGCCTCGTTTAATGTGGAAGGTTTTGGGATGGAAAAAACCGCGCCGTTAACTTTAACAAAAGTGCAGCGGCGCATGCGTGAGTTAATCGAATTTATTTCCCTTTAATCAAAGGCGCCCACCCCGCCTCAGGCGGGAGCCAGAAAGTTAAAATGACAATGGAAGTGATTCAAATCACGGGTTTGATTGCCTCCATTGTTCTGCCGCTTTGGAATATTCCTCTGATTATTAGAATTATTAAGCGCGGTTCATCGAATGATATCAGCCGTTCGTGGGCGCTGGGTGTCTGGAGCTGTTTGTTATTGATGCTGCCATCGGGTTTGACATCGGTCGATATCGTCTGGCGGACGTTCAGTATTGTGAATATAACCCTGTTTACGCTGGTAGTGATTACGGTTTTAAAATACCATCAGAAAAAAATTTTATGACGCAAAATATAACACCTCTTAAAGAACGCTGCGGCCTCGTTTCCATTATCGGCCGCCCCAATGTCGGGAAATCCACGCTTTTAAACGCGATTCTGGATGAAAAGGTGTCTATTGTTTCCAAAGTGCCGCAGACCACGCGTAACCGTATTCGCGGCATCTATTCCGATGAGCGCGGACAAATCATTTTTATTGATACGCCCGGATTTGTGACGGGCCGGGATAACCTGGATAAATTGTTAAAGAAGGCGTCGCTTGCGACCGTACAAGAAGCGGACTGCGTTATTCATCTCGTTGACAGCAGCGAGCCGACGGGGGAGGAAGAGGAAAGGATTGTGGAGCGTTTAGCTGATGCCAAAATCCCCATTCTTGTTGGATTAAACAAAATTGATTTAAAAGGAAAATATGTTCATGAATATATTGAGCTCTGGGAGAGGGTTAAGGGAAAATCCATTCAGGAGATAGAAAATTTGACATTGCTGCCGTTATCGGGCGAGCGGAAAACCAATATTGAAAAATTGCTTGATCTGCTTTTTGCCTGCCTCAAGGAAGGGCCGGCGTTGTACCCGAAGGATACGGTGTGCGATATCCCGCAAAAAATTGTGATTGCGGATATCATCCGCGAGAAATTGCTGCATATTGTCCGTCAGGAAGTTCCGCACGCGCTGACAGTTGTCATCGAGACAATCGAGCCGCGGCGCCGAAAGACGCTGTATATCCGCGCGGTGGTTTTGGTCGAACGTGATTCGCAAAAAGAGATTGTGATCGGCAAAGCGGGCCATGTCTTAAAAGAAGTCGGCACCCAGGCGCGCCAGGAATTAGAGGTACTGCTCGATAAAAAAATATTTTTAGAAACTTACGTCAAGACCAAAAAAGACTGGCGCGACAATATTTCTCTTTTACACGAACTAGGGTATGACATGTATTGACTTTTTCTTAACCAATAGCATTAAGGTAGTCAATATTCTTGCCTCTCTCGTCCGTCTCACGACGGACTCGACAGGCAAGTCGCTTTGTTTTCTGGAAATTATTGCTAATGGTTGTACAAAGCTCAATAACTCTTTTCAGCCGTTTTTCTTGAACCATGCCGGTGACCAATCACAATATCGATCAAGTCATTAAACGCCTGAAAGAAGATTTAAAAAATTTTCCAGATCCCTCGGTCACGCTCGTCGGCAAGAGATGGAAAAGCCCTTTTTTGGTATTGATTTCTTGCATTTTAAGTTTACGTACCAAAGATCAAACCACACTCCCCGCGGCAGAACGGTTATTTCAATTAGCAGACACACCCGAGAAAATGCTGCAGCTTACCGCCTTCGAAATTGAAAAAGTCATTTTTCCCGTCGGTTTTTACCGCACGAAAGCAAAAAATATTTTAGGGATATGCCGCGATTTGCTGCATCATCATCATGGCCAAGTCCCGGATGATTTGGAGGCGTTGCTGAAATTTAAGGGTGTCGGACGAAAAACCGCCAACCTTGTTTTGACCGAAGGCTTTGGAAAGTTAGGCGTGTGCGTGGACACGCATGTGCATCGGATTTCTAATCGGCTGGGGTATGTAAAAACGCGGACACCGGAAGAGACAGAGTGGGCGCTGCGTAAAAAGTTGCCGCAGAAATATTGGATAGAATACAACACCATCTTAGTCACGTGGGGGCAGAATATGTGCAAGCCCATTTCGCCTTGGTGTTCAAAGTGCGGCATAAGAAATTTCTGTCAACGACGGGGAGTAGGCAAAAGCCGTTAACATTGCCGATCATTCCATTTTGCAAAGTGCGGCGATAAATTTCATCGTAATCATTGACAGAGGGAAGCGGTGGGTGTACATATATGGCTGCTGATGAAGTGTCAGATGCAGCGCGCCGTAAAATTATCCCGGATTTTGCATGCACACACAAATTGCGCACAAAATTGTGCGGGCAAAAATTCGGGATTACCCCGCCGAAACAGAAAAATCTCGAAGAGATTTTTCTGGGCGGCCCTTCGGGCAGATTTTGCTTTGCAAAATTTGGGATTATCCATGAGAGAGCCATGTTAAAAAAATTTCAAATACAAGACGGCAAGTTGGTTGAGAACGGCACCCATGAATGCCCGGTGCATCTGTTGATTAATCCCGATGATCCAGAGCGGAAATATCTCATTGAGCAATTGGGAATTGACGAATACAACATCAATTCGGCGCTGGATCCTAATGAATTAGGGCGCCTCGAATTTGAGCCCACACACACGGTTTTAATTGTTAAACGTCCTAAGCGGTATTCTTCCGCTGATAATTTTCTGTTGAAAATTTCTTCCGTTGGATTATTTATGTTTAAAGATAAGATCGTTATCTTATTATCCGAGGATGCCAATTTATTTGAAGGCCGGCAGTTTTCAAGGATCCGCTCCATCCAAGACATGCTCTTGAAAATTATCTACAGCTGCACGCTGCATTTTGAAAATCACCTGCAAGTCATTCACAGTATTTCCGATGAATTAGAGCAGGAGATCAATAAATCCATGGCCAACCGTCATTTGATCAATATGTTCAATCTCGAAAAAAGTTTGGTTTATTATTTAAAGGCAATCGGATCCAACGGCCGGGTGATCGAAAAAGTTAAAACTAGCAGCGCAAAATTTGACTTTACCGCGGATGATAATGAATTCCTCGAGGATGTGATTATCGAAAACAGCCAATGCTATGAACAGGCCAGCACGTATTCGCAGGTGCTTTCGAATATGATGGACGCGTGGGTCTCGCTGGTCAGCAATAACTTAAATATCGTTCTTAAAACATTAACGCTCGTGATGATTTGCATTATGCTGCCCACTTTGGTGGTCAATATTTTTTCCATGAACGTTAAGCTGCCCATTGATCAAGATTCTTCCGTGGTGCCTTTTTGGTTGATCATGGGGCTGGCATTTTTGTCGGTTGTTCTTGTGAGGTTTATCTGGCGTTACAAAAAATGGTAAAAATGAAATTCGTTTTGCAAGTTTTATTGCAAGTTTTATAAAGAATGTTATTGACAATGACTTAGGGGTGTGATAAAAAAAGTTAAGTTAATGAAATTTTTTCTTGATCATTTTTTTCACAGCATAGGAAAGTATAAAACTTTCCTAGCTGCTAAAAACTCCTCTC
>CAYHTV010000102.1:0-6839 GCA_964359575.1 uncultured Planctomycetales bacterium | reverse complement strand
TCATATCTTAAATCCCTTGCTGTATGGATTTTTCATAGAACTTTTGACACTACCCGGATCCGCCTATGGCTGAAAGGCGGGAATCCATGCCTCTCTTCGAAAAGAAGCCTAATGGATTCCCGACTCCGCCTGAGGCGGATCCGCCTTTGGAGGAAAAGGCATTCGGGAATGACAAACGCGTAAGTCCTAATATAGATGAAATTGGGATAGTACTTGTTACATCTATCAAGAAAACTCGCACTATGCTGTAAAAAATGTTGAGGAAAACAAGTACATGTTGGTGTATGCTAGCACACAACATTGGGTGATTCAAATTAATTTTTTTCACAGCATAGGAAAGTATAAAACTTTCCTAGCTGCTAAAAATTCCTCTCCTATGCAGGCCGACTTTCCTAAAGAATTAGAAGAAGTCGGCACAGTAATGGCTTCCTCTAAAATTTTAGGAAAGCCATACAGCAAAGAAGTTACGACGAACGAAGTGAGGAGTTTTCTTGATCTTTTGGTTATACCACTTCGCGAGGGTATATTTTTAAATAAAGCAATAATATATCATAACTCAATATATATCAGCGCGTTATGACATTATTATAAAAAATATATTTTTTTAAGAGAAACGTATCTTTATAGTTTACAAGGGGTTAAATAAGCCTAAAAAATGGACGTTATTTTTTAATTTTGTTTGACCTCAAAAATAATCTTTGATATACTACGCATGTTCAAAAATTCAATTTTCCTTTGTGGATATCATCCGCCGCAGCCAGGCATTAGGGCAGCTGACACGGAGCAAAGAAAAGGAGTAATCATGATTGAGCGGTATACCCTTTCCAAAATGGGCCGAATCTGGTCCGATGAGCATAAATTCGAAATCATGCTCAGAATCGAGATCCTTGCCTGCGAGGCCATGTGCAAGCTGGGAATTATCCCTAAACCCGCCTTAGAAAAAATCCGTAAAAATGCCAAATTTGATATTGAGGTAGTTAAAAGATTAGAAGAAAAGACCAAACATGATGTTGTGGCCTTTATTAATAATGTCGGCCAGAATTTGGGGCCGGAAGCCCGCTATCTGCATATGGGATTGACGTCCTCGGATCTTTTGGACACGGCGCTTTCGATGCAATGCGTGGAAGCGAGCGATATTTTGACCGCGGATCTGAAGAAATTATTGGCTGTTCTCAAGGATAAGGCAAAAAAATACAAGGACACCAGCTGCATTGCCCGCACACACGGGGTACACGCCGAGCCAACGACGTTCGGTTTGAAATTGGCGGTCTGGTATGACGAAACACGGCGCAACTTAGAGCGTATGGAGCAGGCCCGCGAAAGTATGCGTATCGGAAAACTTTCCGGCGCGGTGGGGACGTACGCGAATATTGATCCGTATGTCGAGGAGTATGTCTGCGAGAAGTTGAGCCTTAAGCCGGCCAATGTCGCCACTCAAGTCATCCAGCGTGATCATCACTGCCATTTTGTGACTACTTTGGCCTTGATTGGTTCCACTTTGAATAAATTTGCTACCGAAATCCGCTTGCTGCAAAAAACGGAAGTTTTGGAAGTGGAAGAGCCGTTTTTTAAAGGACAGATCGGTTCTTCGGCGATGCCGCACAAGCGCAATCCGGTCACCTGCGAGCGCATCTCCGGCCTTTCGCGGCTGCTACGGGCCAATGCCCAGGCCGCTTTTGAAAATATCGCCCTCTGGCATGAGCGCGATATCAGCCACTCATCGGTAGAACGCGTGATTTTACCGGACAGCACAATTATTCTCAACTACATGCTGCATAAATTTATTCCGATTATCGATGGGTTGTTGGTGTACCCCAAGAATATGATCGCCAGCCTGGGGAAAACCAACGGCCTCATTTATTCGCAGCGCGTGCTCTTAGAATTGATGAAAAAAGGTTTAACCCGTGAGGCGGCGTATGAGATTATCCAAAGCTGCGCCATGCAAGTTTGGCAGGAGACAACTGAATTTTAAGACATTCTTTATCGCGACCGCCGTGTGCGCAAGTATCTTAAACCCAGTGAAATTGATGCCTGTTTTGACATTAAATATTATACCCGCTACCGGGACCTTATCTTCAAGCGCGTAGGTTTATAATATGAAAAAGTTGAAACAGATCTATGAAGGCAAGGCCAAGATTCTTTATGAAACCGAATCACCGGAACTTTTGATTCAATATTTCAAGGATGACGCGACCGCCTTTAACGCCAAAAAAAAGGGGACGATCAGCCAAAAAGGGGTCATGAACAATAAAATCTCGGCGAAGATTTTTGAATTTTTGCAAGCGCAGGGGATCCCGACGCATTTTGAAAAACTGCTTAGTGAGCGGGAGATGCTTGTTAAGCGCGTAGCGATCGTACCCGTTGAGGTGATTATCCGCAACAAAGCCGCTGGATCTTTATCGCGGCTGCTGGACCTCCCCGAAGGAAAAAAGCTGGCGTGCCCGATTTTGGAATTTTGTTATAAAGAAGACAGGCTTGGTGACCCGATGATTACAGAATACCATATCCGCGCTTTAGAGCTGGCCACCGATGAAGAAATCAAAACAATTTCACAGTATGCTATAAAAGTTAATGAACTCATGTCAAGATTCTTTTTAAAATTGAATTTGGAGTTGATCGATTTTAAATTGGAATTCGGCCGGTACCAAGGAAAAATTATTTTGGCTGATGAGATTTCACCGGACACCTGCCGTCTGTGGGAAGTCGGCACGGGCAAAAAATTGGATAAAGACCGTTTCCGCCAAGATTTAGGAAATATCGAAGAGGCCTACCAGGAAGTTTTAAGCCGGGTGACAAAATAAAATCAGTCTATTTGTAGGTGTTTCATGACTAGTCTAGAGCTGGTAAATGCCACGCGTGTTTTATCGAGCTCGTTCAAAAACCCGGGGCAACCCCTACCCACCATGACCTGGCGTGTTGAAATAAAAGATAAAGAACATATTTTTGATGCCTTGGGGGAGGCTGTCCACAAAGATATTGCTGATCTTGGAATCGCCTCGATCCAGAAGGTTTCTGTGACGCATGTCTATACCCTTGAGGGTAATTTAGACGAGATTAAAATCCGCCGAATCTGTGAAGAGCTTCTCATCAATAAAATTACCCAGGACTACACTTATTTTTCGCAAGAAGTTCCCAGCATTTTATCAGGACAGCCGTACTCTGCCATCGAGATTGCTTACAATCCCGGCGTTATGGACACTGTCGAAGAATCAACGATCAAAGGGATCAGGGATTTGGGAATTGCAGAAATCCGATCGGTGAAAACCGCCAAAAAATATTTTCTCTATGGCCGCGCTTCGTCCAAAGAATTAAATACCATTATCAACAAAGTTCTCGCCAATAAGCTTATTCAGCATGTAGTGGATCCGGCGCGCTCGAGAAAAAAAATAGTTCCTCCGGATATCAGAGATCCTGTGAATATTATCCTCATCGATTTATTGAAGGCCAAAGACCACGATCTGCTGAAATTAAGCAAAGAGGGGCAACTCTTTTTGAATTTGAAAGAAATGCAGGCAATTCAAAAACATTTTAAAATCATCGGCCGTAACCCAACGGATTGTGAGTTGGAAACAATTGCGCAGACTTGGAGTGAGCACTGTTATCACAAGACATTCCGCGGTGATATCCGTTATCGTTCTACGGAAAATGGAAAAACAAAAACAAGAATTATTAAAAATCTTTTTAAATCCACGATCGCCAAGGTCACGCGCACCTTAAATAAACAGTGGTGCGTCTCGGTGTTTCATGACAATGCGGGCGTCATTGAATTTGATGACGAGCATCATGTGTGTTTTAAAGTGGAAACGCACAATCACCCCTCGGCGCTGGAGCCGTTTGGCGGGGCCAATACCGGTGTGGGCGGCGTTGTCCGCGATATTTTAGGGACGGGTTTGGGAGGCAAGCCGATTTGTAATACCGATATTTTTTGTTTCGCGCCGCCGGATTTTCCGTTTGCTCATCTGCCGGCCGGTACACTGCATCCTAAACGGGTGATGAAAGGAGTTGTTGCGGGGGTGCGAGATTATGGCAACAAAATGGGTATTCCAACGGTGAATGGCGCGATTGTGTTTGATGAGCGTTTTGTGGGCAATCCGCTGGTGTATTGCGGTAATGTCGGGTTGATTCCCAAAGATAAAATTGCAAAGACCGTTCATCAGGGTGATTTGATTGTGGTGGTAGGCGGCAAAACCGGGCGGGATGGGATTCATGGCGCGACATTTTCATCAGGAGAATTGACCAGTGAATCCGAGGTGATATCCTCCGGCGCGGTGCAGATCGGCAACCCCATTCAGGAAAAGAAAATGATGGACGCGCTTTTGAAGGCGCGCGACGAAGATTTGTACTGCGCGATCACCGATTGCGGGGCAGGCGGGTTATCGAGCGCCGTTGGAGAAATGGGACAGGAGATAGGGGCGCGTGTGCAATTGGAAAAAGTCCCATTAAAATACCATGGTCTGAATTATACTGAAATTTGGATTTCGGAATCGCAGGAACGGATGGTAATTGCCGTGCCAAAAAGCAAAATTGACCGTCTGCGAGAGGTTTTTGCCGGCGAAAATGTCGAGGCAACGGTGATCGGTGAATTTTCCGGGACGAAACGTTTAGAATTGCTTTATCGGGATTGCCAGGTGTGTGATTTGGATATGGCGTTCTTGCATGGCGGCCATCCCAAAGGAATTAAAGAGGCGGTGTGGGCCGCTGCGAAATTCAAGAAAGAAAAATTTTCCGCGCCGGCTGATTTGACAGAAAATTTATTACATGTGCTTTCGCATTATAATGTGTGCTCAAAAGAGTGGGTGATCCGGCAATATGACCATGAGGTGCAGGGGGCCAGCGTGGTGAAGCCTTTGGTTGGGCCTAAAGGCTGCGGCCCGTCGGATGCAAGCGTGCTCGCGCCGAAGCTGGGTTCATCGAGGGGACTTGCGATTGCTAATGGGATTAATCCGCGCTATGGAATGATTGACCCGTACTGGATGGCGGCCTCGTGTATTGATGAAGCGATCCGCCAGATTGTAGCCATCGGAGGAGATGCCAATCGCATCGCGATTTTGGACAATTTTTGTTGGGGCAATCCGGATAAGCCCGATCGGCTGGGCAGTCTTGTGCGCTGCGCCGAGGGGTGTTACAAAATTGCGTTGGCCTACGGTGTTCCATTTATTTCTGGGAAAGACAGTCTGTATAATGAATATATGGAAAAAAATAAATCTCGGGCCATTCCCGGAACGATTTTAATTTCTGCCATCGGAATTGTGGCTGATATCACGAAATGCGTGACCATGGATTTTAAGAAAGCTGGAAATCTGATTTATCTCGTTGGAACAACGTTCGATGAACTGGGCGGTTCGATTTATTTGGACACTTTGGGCCTTTTGGGAGAAAATGTTCCGCGGGTTGATACAAAGCGCGGTTTACAAATTTTTCAGGCCTTAAATAAAGCCACACAGCAAGGTTTAGTGGAGGCGATGCATGATTGTTCCGAGGGAGGTCTGGGTGTAGCGCTCGCGGAGATGTCCTTTAGCGGCGATTTAGGGGCGACCATCCGCCTCGATCGGATTGTGTATCAGGGAAAAATAGAGCGCAATGACGCTGTTTTATTTTCGGAGTCCAATTCCCGTTTTATCGTTGAGGTGGCGCCTACCAATCAGAAGAGATTTGAAAAATTATTAAGCGGGGCTGCGTTCGGCATGATTGGGCGCGTAGAAGAAACGCCGGAATTTATCGTCTACGGTCTGGATCAAAAAATTTGTTTGCAGGCGTATCTGGATGATTTGCAAGAGGCCTGGCAGAAACCGTTAAATTGGTAAGTCATCAGTTCTCAGTCTTCAGCCGTCAGCTAATGATTTTGGCTGAGAGCTGATGACTTAAAGCTATGGGTCTTTGTACAACTAAAGAAAAAAAATTGAATTTATCATTGAGGAGACAAAGGCCAATATTGACTACCTCAATTCTTTTGGTTCTACAAAGGTCAATAATATGAATAAAAAACCCAAAGTATTGGTCCTTCGCACCGCCGGCACCAACTGCGATGCTGAAACAGGATTTGCGTTTAAAACTGCTGGAGCGCAGGTGGATTTGGTGCATATTAACCGGTTATTGAATAAAGAAATAAGCCTGCAGGATTATCACATCCTGGCTTTGCCGGGTGGATTTTCCTACGGTGATGATATTGAGTCAGGCAAGATTTTTGCCAATGAGCTGCGTTTGAAGCTGGCCGAAGATATTGGCCGTTTCATTAGCGATGGAAAGTTGATTATCGGCATTTGTAACGGGTTTCAGGTTTTAGCAAAGGCCGGAATTCTTCCCGGGCCGCTGACGGCGCAGGAAGAGAATGATCGGGACAGAGCGGTTAAGACAACTTTAATGACGAATGATTCCGGAAAATTTGAAGACCGCTGGGTTCATTTGAGAGTCGTGGGGGAAAGCCCTTGGCTTGAGGGTTGCAAGAAAACAATTTATTTGCCGGTCGCGCACGCAGAAGGAAAGTTCGTCACGCAGGATAAAAAGGTTTTAGAACGTTTGTGCTCGAACGGGCAGGTAGCGTTTCGCTACTGCACTGCCGATGGCACCCGCCCGCGGTACCCACAAAATCCTAACGGTTCTATCGATGACATCGCCGGAATTACGGACAAAACCGGACGGATTTTAGGGATCATGCCGCATCCAGAACGGCATTTTCTTTTTACCCAGCATCCCTTTTGGACGCGGCTGCCAAAAAACAGCAAATTCGGTGACGGCGCGAAGATTTTTGAGAATGGGATGACATATATGAAAAAATATTTGTAATGTTAGGACTTACGCGTTTGTCATTCCCGAATGCCTTTGTCGGGAATCCATTAGGC
>CAYHTV010000101.1:0-7063 GCA_964359575.1 uncultured Planctomycetales bacterium | reverse complement strand
ACGGATGATATTATAAATCTCAAAATTATTCAAGAAAACTCCTCACTTCGTTCGTCGCATCTTCTTTGCTGCATAGGAAAGGAGTTTTTAGCAGCTAGGAAAGTTTTATACTTTCCTATGCTGTAAAATATTGTTCAAATAATACGATGATTACTAAAGGCGACGTCAAATATATAGCCAGTCTTTCGCGGATGAACCTCAAAGAGCATGAGATTGAACGGCTCACTCAGAATCTCGAAGATATTCTGCGCTATATTGAAAAATTGAAAAAAGTCGATGTCAACCAAATCCAGCCCACCAGCCATGTACTGGCGTTGGATAACGTTTTCCGGGAAGATGTCGTGCGACCGTCACTGAGACAAGACAAGGCTGTCCACATTTCAAAGAACCATCATAATGGTTCTTTTCAAGTCCCCAAGGTGATTGAATGAATCTGTTCGAGTGTACCGCGCACGAGTTGCTTGAATTATTAAAATCAAAAAGGACGTCTGTTCAGGCGATTTTTGAATCAGTGGTGAATCGCCTCAAAGAATCAGATAAAGCGATCAAGGCCTTTGTCCGCCTTCATCAACCGCCGGATTTAACCTCCGCAACCGTAGCGCCCCAGGATTTTCCGATACCGGTTGCCATCAAAGACAATATTTGCATGGAAGGGCAGGACACCACGTGTTGTTCGCGTATTTTAGAAGGATTTAAACCGCCATATGACGCTACGGTTATTCAAAAATTAAAAAAATCGGGTGCCATTTTTATGGGCCATACCAACATGGATGAATTTGCTTTCGGATCGTCAACGGAAAATTCCTTTTATGGCCCGACGCGTAATCCGTGGGACATGAATTGTGTCCCCGGGGGATCCAGCGGCGGATCAGCGGCCGCGGTAGCTGCCCAGGAAGCCATCTGGGCGCTTGGGTCAGACACGGGAGGTTCTATCCGCCAGCCAGCTGCCTTCTGTGGGGTGGTGGGGCTAAAACCTACTTATGGCAGGGTCTCGCGTTATGGATTGATCGCTTTTGCCTCAAGTCTTGATCAAATCGGCCCTATTACAAAAGACGTCACCGATGCCGCGCTTTTACTCCATATCATCGCCGGCTATGATGAATACGATTCTACCTCAGTTAATGTGCCAGTGCAGGATTACACCAAAGCGCTCATCAATGACGTGAAGGGCTTAACCATCGGCATTCCAAAAGAATATTTTATCGCAGGGATGGATCCAGAAGTTAAACAATCAATCCACGAAGCGATTGATGTCTTGAAAAAAAAAGGCGCCGCGTTTAAAGAAGTTTCGCTGCCGCATACCGAATACGCCGTTGCTACGTATTATATTATCGCAACCGCGGAAGCCAGTTCTAACTTAGCCCGCTACGATGGGGTGCAATACGGCCTGCGGCAGCAGCCCGAAGAAACACGTAAATCAGCCATCATCGATATGTACGAAGAAACCCGCGACCTTGGGTTCGGTGCAGAGGCCAAACGGCGCATTATGCTCGGAACGTATTCCCTCTCTGCGGGGTATTACGATGCCTATTATCTGCGGGGACAAAAGGTGCGGACTCTTATCAAAAATGATTTTGATGAAGTTTTCAAGGACTGTGACGCGATTATTACGCCCACGGCTCCAACCACCGCCTTTCGTATCGGCGAAAAAGCCAATGATCCTTTATCCATGTATCTTTCGGATATTTATACCATTTCCGTTAATCTCGCGGGGATCCCCGCGATGTCGTTACCCTGTGGTTTTTCGAAAAAAGGCCTGCCGGTTGGCTTACAAATTATCACCAAATCATTCGCGGAAGAAATGCTGTTTCGCATCGCCTATACTTATGAACAAAATACCGATTGGCACAAAATGAAAGCAACTCACCAAAAATAATGGTTCATTCTCTCGGACAAAAATTTGAAATCGTTATCGGGCTTGAAGTGCATCTCCAATTGAGCACAAAGACGAAAATATTTTGCGGCTGTGCAAATTTATTTGGCGCGCCCCCCAATAGTTTGACCTGCCCGGTGTGTTTGGGACTGCCGGGGACGCTGCCGGTATTAAACAAAACCGCGTTGCTCTACGCGATTAAAGCGGCGCTGGCTTTAAACTGCCAAATAAATCCGCGCGTAAAATTTGACCGCAAAAATTATTATTACCCGGATTTACCCAAAGGTTATCAAATTTCCCAATACGATCTGCCTATTGCCCAGCATGGTTTTTTAATGATCCTAACGCCGGACGGTCCTAAAAAAATCCACATCAAGCGCGCTCATCTGGAAGAAGATGCCGGTAAATTGATTCATGACACTCTTGCCAACAGCAGTCTCGTGGATTATAACCGCACCGGCACGCCTTTGCTTGAGATCGTCACCGAACCCGATCTTCGCTCATCACAGGAGGCCTATGATTATTTGAATATTTTAAAATTGACCTTAAAGTATTTGAATGTTTCTGATTGTGATATGGAAAAGGGAAGCCTGCGCTGCGATGCGAACATTTCACTGCGCGAAAAAAGCGCCACCGCCTTTGGAACAAAGACCGAATTAAAAAATTTAAACTCTTTCCGCGCGGTCAAGGCTTCGCTGGAATTTGAGACCCATCGCCAAGAGCAGCTCCTCTTAGCTGGCGAAAGGGTCGTTCAAGAAACACGTCTGTGGAATGACGAAAGGCAAGTGACTTTCTCCATGCGCAGCAAGGAGGATGCCCATGATTACCGCTACTTTCCCGAGCCTGACCTGGCGCCGTTTGACATTGATCAAAAAACAATTCAGGAAATTCGCGAGGCCTTGCCAGAATTACCCGCGGCAAAGTTTGACCGTTTACGCCAGCAATACCAGCTCTCGGATTATGATTGCGGAATCATTATTCAAGATCCGGCCATTGCCGATTTTTTTGAAAAATGCGCGGCGTATTCCAAGGAAATTAAAAAAATTTGCAACTGGATTATCGGGCCGCTGCTTGAGGAAATCAATAACTGTAAAGTCGGCCTTAAAGAACTTTCCCTGAAACCGCAAGATTTAACCACCCTCATAAAACGTGTCGAAGAGGGTGTGGTAAGCAACTTAACAGCGAAAGATATTTTTACTTTAATGATTGCGACCGGCCAAACGCCGGATGCTATTATTAAAGAAAAAGGGTTGGCGCAAGTTTCTGATGATCAGGCTTTGGAAGAAATTTTAAAAAGCGTGATCGCTGAAAATGAAAAAGTCGTGGAACAGATTAGGCAGGGCAAAGAAAATGCCATTGGATTTCTCGTAGGCCAAGCAATGAAAAAAAGCCAAGGCAAAGGCAATCCCAAAAAATTCGGTGAACTTATTAAAAGGAGGATGCAGCATGGGTAGGACGCTTCGTATTTTTCTTCTCAGCGGATTAGGCATTTTATCCGTTGTCACATTAGCGGTTTGTCAAATGGACCAGAAAACCAAGGATGACCTATATTCACAAATTGAATTGTTCAGCTACGCCTTAACGACTATCCAATCGGAATATGTGGATGAAAAAACTCCTAAAGATTTGATTTATGGGTCGCTGAAGGGGATGTTGTCATCCCTAGACGCGCACAGCCAGTTTCTTGACCCTGATGATTATAAGGAGCTCAAAACCGAAACACAGGGAAAATTTGGCGGCTTAGGCATTGAAATTTCTATCCGTGACGGGCTTTTGACCATCGTTACCCCCCTCGAAGACACTCCCGCCTGGCGCGCGGGATTAAGGCCAGGGGACCGCATTGTCAAAATTGAAGATCAATTGACGAAAGATTTAAGTCTCAGCGATGCGGTAAAAAAATTGCGCGGCGACCCGGGGACTAAAGTCACAATTACCGTTTTGCGCGAAGAAGAATTCAAAATTCACGAATTCACCATTACGCGGGAGATTATCCAAATTCAGGACGTCAAAGATACCATGATTTTGGAAAATAATATTGGCTACGTTCGATTAACTGAATTCCGTGAAGAAAGCCATGCCGAATTTGTTAAGGCCCTTACCAAACTTAAGGAATTAGGAACAGACGGCTTAATCCTAGATCTGCGCAATAATCCCGGGGGGCTGCTGAATGTGGCAATAAAAATCACGGAAGAATTCCTGCCCGCGGGCGAGATCATTGTTTCGACGAAAGGCCGTCATGCGTCGCAGGATATTATCAGCAAATCAACTAATACTGATCATGTAACCGACTGGCCGATGGTTGTGCTGATTAACGAGGGAAGCGCCTCGGGCAGCGAAATCCTCGCGGGGGCGCTTAAAGACGATAAGCGCGCCGTCATTGTGGGCAGTAAATCTTTTGGCAAAGGATCAGTTCAATCGGTAATTCCGCTTCCCGATGGGTCGGGTCTGCGTTTGACAACCAGCAAATATTTTACGCCAGCCGGAATTTCCATTCATGGCATCGGCATTAAACCCGATGTGGAAGTCAAGCGCGTCATCCCACCCCAAAACGAGGAAGATAATAAAAAGAAAGTTAAGGTAGATGATATCTTTGGGAATGTCGAATTGCATGACGCAGAAAATCCCGAACAATTTAAAGAGACCAAAAAAGGGGAAGACGCCCGCGGCAAACTGCTTAATGATAACCAAGTGCAAGCGGCCATCAGTGTTTTAAAAGGGATCAAGGTATATCAAAAATTTGGCGGCACCAAAACAGATTAGCGAAATGCCGTATGAATATTTTGGGAATTGAAACATCCTGCGATGAAACCGCCGCCGCTGTCGTACGCGATGGACAAAATATTTTGTCCAACGTGGTCGCTTCCAGCCTCACAGAACATAAAAAATATGGCGGGATTATCCCGGAGATTGCGTCCCGACGGCAAATCGAATGGATCAACTCTGTGGTCAGCAGCGCATTGACGGCGGCACGATTGCGTTTGCGTGACGTTGATGCGATCGCGGTCACGGTAAAACCTGGGCTTATCGGATCGCTTTTGGTAGGCATTTCTTATGCGCGCGCTTTAAGCCACGCAGCCCGCAAGCCCTTGATTGAAGTTGACCATATCAAGGCGCATCTTTACGCAAATTGTTTGCGCGGCGCCGCCCAAAATTCATTAAAATCATTTTTGACGCCTCAACTGCCGGCCATCGGTTTG
Organism: uncultured Planctomycetales bacterium; assembly: GCA_964359575.1. Classification (GTDB taxonomy): domain Bacteria; phylum Omnitrophota; class Gorgyraeia; order Zapsychrales; family GWA2-47-8; genus 2-02-FULL-48-11. Next base: position 1,993 of record CAYHTV010000101.1, on the reverse strand, counting down.
GTTATTTCCGGTGGGCATTCCAGTGTCTTTTACGTCAAAACTTTTCGCGATTACCGGCTCTTAGGACAAACCCGCGATGATGCGGCGGGGGAGGCGTTTGACAAAGTCGCGCGGATTTTAGGTTTGGGCTATCCCGGAGGGCCGGCCATTGATCGTCTCTCCAGGAAAGGCGTGAATACACAAATCCGTTTTCCCTCGGCGCGCCTGCCGGGTTCATATGATTTCAGTTTTAGCGGCGTTAAAACCGCTGTTCTTTATTATCACCGCGAGCATAAAAATCGGCATGATTATTCGGTTCCTAAAATTGCCTATGCCTTTCAGGATAGCGTAGTAACTGCACTGATTGATAAATGTATTACCGCTTGTGTAAAAAAGAAAGTCAAAACCCTGCTTATGGGAGGCGGCGTGGCAGCCAATTCCAATTTGCGAAATCGTTTAGCGCAGGAAGCGCAAAGACATGAGATCGAGGTTTATTTCCCTCCTTTAAATCTGTGCCTCGATAACGCGGCTATGATTGCCGGACTAGGATTTCATTTAAAAAGCGAAAGGAGATGACGATGCTGAATGATCTTTTTCATACCACACTTAAAATTGTTTTAACAGTTATTTTAAGCGGTTTGATCGGTATCGAGCGGGAAACTCGCAACAAAGTAGCGGGGTTACGCACGCACATCCTGGTTGGTGTGGGATCGGCACTCGTTGTGTTGACTTCATTTTACATTTTTGATATATATAAATCGGTTACCATTGTCGACCCAACCCGCATGATTGCCGGTATCATCACCGGCATTGGCTTTTTATGCGCCGGCACAATTATCCGCGGTGGGGAGCAGGTATCTGGACTCACAACGGCTGCCACATTGTGGATCGTCTCCTGTATTGGTATTGCCGTTGGTTCCGGTCATTACAGTGCTGCCATAATTGTTACCATTATCGTCTTTTTTGTGCTAACCGTTATGCGCAGTTTCGAATATAAATTAGGGGAACGCTTAAAAGATATTCTTTAACATAAGGGGGGAACGATGGCCTTAATCAATCGACGAGAACCAGAAAACGCGGGTGAAAAAACAATTGAAATCAACGCTCAGATGCAGGGGACATTATCTTTCAAGGATCCGGTCAGCCTTAAAATCAATGGAAATTTTCAGGGCACTCTCGATACGCGCGGGACATTAACCGTTGGAAACGGGGCCATAGTGGAGGCGCATATCACCGGTGAAAATATTGTAGTTGCCGGGCGTGTTAAAGGGGATGTGATTGCCAAAAAAATGCTGGTGCTGATGCCCACGGCCATTTTACAGGGCAATATTTCCACCCCAAAGCTCAATATCGTCGAAGGCGCAATTTTCCAAGGACAGTGCCATATGGTGGAAGAATTCTTGAATGTCGATGAATTAGCAAAATATCTTGAACTGGATACCCCAGCCATTCTTGAACTAGCCAACTCCGGCCAAATTCCGGCCATGCGTAATGGTAATACTTGGACATTTGAGCGCAAGCGCATCGATGAATGGGCGGCCGCAGAGAGAATCAAATGACCACTGCCCAATATATTACCGTTCGCGAAACCGCCCAGATCTTAGGGATATCTGAAAAAAAGGTTATGGATCTGGTCGAAGAAAAAAAACTGCTGGCCTATCGGATTGCCGGCCAATTCCTCCGCTTAAAAAAAACGGAAGTTGTATCAATGCGCAACACCAGCGCGGTCGTTCAAGAAAACTTTTCTCAGCCCTACACCTTCGCGGAAAGAATCAATGATTTTTTTTATTTTAATGATTTTTACCTCATTTCTTCCGCAATCATTCTGGGTTTTTTGTACATCATCTTTTATCTTTGACATTCCCGCCTTTATTATTAGATAAATGGCTTGATATTTTTTGATCTTTCGATTAAAATCGGACTTTAATATATCAAGAAAAAATAGAAATTGGCGGCGCCCCTTATGGGCCTTTGTACAACTAAAGAAAAAAATTTGGATTTATCATTGAGGAGA
>CAYHTV010000100.1:0-7291 GCA_964359575.1 uncultured Planctomycetales bacterium | reverse complement strand
CCCGTGGTTTCATGCCACGGGCAAGTGGCGACCCGAAGGGTCGTCCCTTGACAAATATCTCGCAAAATTTATAATATGGCCATGATTTCCTGTATTCTGCTTTCTGCCGGCTTGAGTTCCCGCTTCGGATCTCCCAAGGCTTTAGCCAAATTCACCGATAGTATTATTATCGAGCACGAACAGAAAATATTAATAAATTCGCGCGTGGATAAAATTATTGTGGTGCTTGGCGCTCGAGCCGAAGAAATAAAACCGTACCTATTAAAGCATAAAAAGATAAACGTTGTCTATAATAAAGATTACAAATTAGGGCAAACATCTTCGTTTAAGACTGGGCTTAAGGCAGCTTCAGGATCAGCGGGGATTATGCTGCTGCCCGTCGATTATCCGTTTGTCAAAACAGATACAATCAATCAATTGATTGAATATTTTTTAAAAAATAACCCCCCTATCCTCATTCCCACGTATCAAGCACGGCGTGGTCATCCCCCCGTTTTCTCCTCCTCCCTGTCGAAAGATTTTATATCCTTGGATAATAAGATGGGGATCAATGAGGTTCTGCATCGTTATGATCGCGAAGCTGTTTATTTAGCGGTGGACGATAAAGGAATCGTGGCGACTTTTAACACACCGGAAGAACTGGCAGAAATAAAATCCCAGTTTATTTCAGCATAGGAAAGTATAAAACTTTCCTAGCTGCTAAAAACTCCTCTCCTATGCAGCAAAGAAGTTACGACGAACGAAGTGAGGAGTTTTCTTGAAGATTCTCTTCGGGTGTGGTTTTAAGTTCAACGGGCTGAGTCTTAACGGCTGCCGGTAGCGAGACGGACCCGTCACTCCCACCAATATCCTTCTGAAGGAATACAACGACCGCGGCTTTAAAATTGACGCGCACATACGCATTGCCGAGGAGCTTTTGGGCAGGTAATCTTTTCCACAATCCAGTGGCATCGGTTTGAATATCGGTAATCGCATCGCCTCCCATTAGCGCGGCCTCACGTTTTAACTTATCGATCACTTGTTCAACAGTGTTGCGCCTTTCAGTGTTAACCGTCACATAGCCAATAATTTCATGAGGCTGGGTCATGGTTTCGATATATTGGACATCGCTGATGGAATATTTAGGGTGATACAGATTCCTGGTGGTTTCTTCGGATTCAACATTGTATAGGCTGCAGCTTGATAAAATAGTAATTGATAAAAAGAGAAAAAATATTTGGTTCATAGGGCTCTCACCTCGGTTTGATTTTCGCGTTGAACTTTTTCGTTTTCCGCCTTTTCTTTCTCCTGCAAAGCTTTAATGATTCTTGCCGGCGTGATAGGAAGCTCTTTGATCCGTATGCCAACGGCATCAAAGATGGCATTTGCAATCGCCGCTGAGGTCGGTAAAAGAGCGGCCTCACCCATTCCCTTGGCACCAAAGGGCCCTTCCGGGTCATTGGTCTCTACCATGATACACTCAATAGGCGGCATGCCAAAACCGCGCGGCAGGCGGTAATTGGCAAAATTTCCATTGGCCGGACGGCCTTTTTTGTCAAAGTGCAGATTTTCCAGGAAAGTGTATCCTATCCCCATAGCTAAGGACCCCTCAATTTGGGCTTCCACAGATTGAGGGTTAATCGCTTTTCCAATGTCGTGAGCATCCCACATTTTGAGAATTTTAACTTCCCCTGTTTCCTTATTCACTTCCACCTCAGCGATTTGCGCTTCAAAGCCGTAACTGCCAGAGACATTCCCCTCCCCTGTCCTAAAATCAATCGGTGTGGTTTTTGGATTATAGCTTCCTCTCCCAATGATCTGCCGGCCATAATTAAAAGCATAGCAAAGGTCTAAAGCTTTATCAAAACTTAAAATCACATTTTTATCTTTTTTGCCGATGACTTCCTCAGCGACAATATCTAAATCATCGGCATTCATTTTAAGTTCTTCCGCTACAACTTGTAAAATTTGTTTTTTCGCATCACGGGCCGCTAAAAGAGTCGCATTTCCAGAAATAAAAGTCACACGGCTGGCAAAGCTGCCGGTGTCAAAGGGTGTGATTTCGGTGTCTCCCGATTTGCAGCGGATACGGCTATAGCTGACCCCTAATTCCTGAGCGGCAATTTGGGATAAAGCGGTATTGGAGCCTTGTCCGGTATCTGCCGCGCCGGTAAAAAGATAAACTGAACCGTCTTCTTCGACCTTAACGATAGAGCCGGCTGATTCGTGGGATTTGTACATCTTCGAACCCATAACATCCGCCGCAATGCCAATGCCGATACCGCGGCATAGATGCTGCTGCTTGCCATGTTTCGTTTTCCATTCGCAAGATTCGATCGCTTTATTAATACATTCCTTAAGGCCGTTGGTGGTTAAAACCATTTTATTGATGGTGATCATATTGGGGGTCGTGATGTTTTTGAGACGAAATTCCACCGGGTCCATATTGATTCCTTCGGCGAGCATGTCCATGTGCGACTCAATCGCGAATCCCGCCTGCACGCCGCCAAATCCGCGCATGGCGCCGCTGATTGGAGTATTGGTATAAACACGGTATCCAGTCACACGGAAATGTTGAATTTTATAAAGCATAAAAATACGCATGATCGCCGCGGCCAAAACGGTTGGCCCATAGCTGCAGTAGGCGCCGCCGTCTGCGATAACTTCGCCGGTAATCGCCATGAGTGTGCCGTCTTTTTTGACGCCGGATTTAATTTTGTAAATCATGCCGTGCTTACGCCGAGAAGCGAGGAACTCCTCCTCGCGGCTATAGCAAATTTTTACCGGCAACCCGCCGGCTTTTTTTGATAACAGGCAGGCGGCAAAATCCATTGGCAGCATTTCCAACTTGCCGCCGAAACCTCCCCCAACTGCGAGTTTAATAACGCGGACATCATTGAGATCCATTTTTAACGTCTTGGCTAACGCCTCGCGGCATTTAAAGGGGGCTTGGCTCGAGGACCAGAGAGTGATTTTGTTCGAAAAATTTTCCCATTGGCCGACACAGACATGCGGTTCGAGCGCGGCCATGTGGGCGGCTGGTGTAAAAAATAAATCCTCGCGCACGTAATCTGAGTCGCGCAGGGCTCGGTCCGCATTGCCAAAATTGACCGGCAATATGACGGCGATGTTATTACGCGCTTCATGAATTTGCGGCGCACCTATTTTCATGGCCTCGAGTGGATCCACCACATGAGGCAATTCTTCGTATTTCACTTCAATAAGTTTTAAAGCCTGTTCAGCGGTTTCCTCATCAGCGGCGGCGACCGCGCCGATTTCATCACCGATATACCTCACCTTTTCCGATTCTATGGCCATCTGATCAACCGTATGCGGAAAAAAATATTCATTGGATCCAAATTTGATATGGTGCGTGTCTTTGGCCGTGATAATCGCGCGCACGCCTGGCAGGGCCTCGGCCTTCGAAGTGTCGATGCTGAGGATGCGGCCGTGCGGGATTGAGCTGCGGAGCATTTTTCCGATCAGCATATTCGGAAAACTAACATCAAAGACGTATTTTATCTGGCCAGTGACAATCCCCCTGCCATCGATGCGCGGGACGCTCTTTCCAACGGGGTTGACGTATTCTTTGTTGAATTTATGTTGGCGCGTGTTAGTCATATTTTGAATTATTGGGCGGCGGCGTTATTTTTCATTTTTTGGCCGGCCTGGATCACCGCTTCATAAATTTTTAAATAACCGGCACAACGGCAAAGATTTCCGTCTAAGGCGTAATCAATTTCTTCTTGGGTGGGCTCAGGATTTTTTTCCAGCAATGCCTTTGAGGACATGATCAAACCCGGGATACAAAATCCGCACTGCACAGCGCCTTTGTCGAGGTAGGCCTGTTGAATGGGGTGCAGGATTTCGCCATCGGATAAACCCTCGATAGTCGTGATTTCTTTGTCCGCCACATCGCACGCTAAACTGATGCAAGAAAGGATAGATTTACCATCGATATTGACGCAGCACGTACCGCATTCCGATTCTTCGCAGGCCGTTTTTGTTCCGGTAAGACCTAGATTGTGGCGCAATACTTCCAAAAGAGTTTCATGACCCTTAAGGTCAAGTTCGTATTTTCTTTTGTTAATCATTAATGTGGTCATGATTTTTTCAATCCTTTTTGTACTAATTCCGCAATAGCCTGTTTGATATTCGTGCGGAACATATGCTGTTTATATTCATCACTGCGAGTATCATAAATATTTTTATCGATATGGTCAAGGGCTTCTTCCGCGACTTTTTCATCACAAGCGGCCTCGTTGAGAAATTTTTCTAATACCTGATCCCGTTGAGCAAAGACCACGCAATTGTTCACCGTCACCCGTGTGCTGCTAAAACGTCTATTGGTAAAATGCGTTTTAATAATCAATGACAAAAGTGGAATATCAACATTCGACGATTTTCTTGTCCGGCGATAAGCAATATCAGCCTGGGCGTCGCGCGGGATCGTCACATGGGTTAAAATTTTTTCGGTCTTAGCAGCAGCTTTAAAGAATTCTTCCGCGGGAAGAGAACTCTCTCCCCCCTGCTTATCAATAAAATGTAATTGTGCCTCTAACCCAATCATCACCGCCGGCATTTCGGTCCAGGTATAACGGCAAGTGAGATTGCCGCCGAGGGTGGCGACATTGCGGATTGGTTGAGTTGAGATGTTGCGGCAGACAGTTTTAAGGACTTGAAAGTTATCCTGCAATAGCCGTGATTCAAAAATTTCAGCAATCGTGGTCATGGCCCCGATGGTTAATCCATGGGAATTTTCACTGATGCCAACGAGCTCCGGAATTCGTTTGAGGCTAATGATATTTTTGGGGGTTTTGAGCCCTTTTCTTTTAAGGAGTTTTAAGCTGTTTAAAAGAAATGTCCCCCCCGCCAGAATTCTTGCTTCCCCTAAAGTCGAATACAATTCGGCTGCCTGGGAAATGCTTGTGGGCGCATGGAATGTTAATGGGTTTAGAAGCATAGAAGAGAACCTTAAATTAACGTGAGTTCGATATAATTTTTCCCCTCCCTCGATGGGAGGGGTTGGGGGAGGGTGATGAAAAATAGTGTTTTCATCTTTTATCCACCCCCACCTCGCCTCCCCCATAAAGGGGGAGGAATTTTTATATCGAACTGACCTTAACTTATTTCATTGCAAGCGATTTGGACAAAATATAGTAAAATTTTACTAAATGTCTTAGTATACCAGGAAATCCTCCTCTAACAAGAAAAAATATTCGATGAGGCGCGATGAGGCGCTGCTGTAAGAAGCGCTGCTTTCGAGAGATGCTCAATGAAAACCCTATTCCTTTTCCTCAACTTTAACTGATTTCTGCAAATCGTCCAAAGCCAAATCGACCACCGCGATGTCCCATCCATGCGAGATAATTTCTTTTCGAAATTCCTTCAATGATTTCTCATGGCCTGAAAAATGAGTTTGCAAATAATTTTTAAGAACTTCAAGATTAAATTTTTGATGCTGATTAAGTACCCATCGCAAATCATTTTGGCTTACCATGCGATTAACCGCAAAAGCGATGATGCCCCATAAAAGAGGCAGAAAAATTACGGCAAGCGAACTATAGAAATAGAACGGCTCTGTTTTTCCCATTAGATAACCCGCGCTGCTCCAAAACACATCAAACACATAATGGCCGACAATAACCGGGATGATACCAAAATTAAGATAAATGATGGAAAGAAAAAGTCCCAGGCAAGTGACTTCAATGACCCGAAACCACATGGGAAAAATGAGATAACCGCTATGCCCCAGCCCCCAGAGCATAGAAACAACAAAAATGACTATCCATGTGTAAGAAATTATCCTCTTTAACAGACTGAGCGCAAAAAGGCGAAAAGTGATTTCTTCAAAAAAACTGGCTTTAAGCCCCAGCGTGAGCGCGGCTAAAAAAGGCAAATACGCCGATGAGAATTGTACTAACCTCGTCTGTTCCACCCAGAGGCCGATACAGCGCCGTCCCCACTCAAAGGCCAATGCCTGCAGGCCAATCATGATAACACATACCATATATCCGATCACAATCGATTGAAAAACCCCACGAGTTAAGAAGGACGTTTGCAGATAGTACAAGAAGGAACCTTCCTTTTTTTTCGGAAAAACTTCGTAACGCAAAGTTTCTCCCGCTAAACTCGGCATGAGGATTCCAATTGTCCCAAAAAATATGCCCCATATGACATTCACAAAGTGTCGTCCCAAAAACGATCTAAACGGCTGGGTGGTGTCATACTGCATGAGAATATCTTCGAAATGATTGATTTCGGATAATAAAGTAAAGAGAAATAATGCGCCGGCCATGCCAATATAAAAATTTTTCGTACGGTGCATTGCCAAATGATTACGGCGGAGTATCAGAAAGAAAACCGCTGCGGCAAATAAAAGTGTATTGCCGAAGCGAATAAAGGTCGACAAATTTAACCCGACGCTTTTCTTTTTTTCAAAGGAGCGATTGTATTCGTCCGGAATATCCAGAGTGAATTTATAAAATGAAAGAATCTCCGCGCCCGAGACTGTGGCGCCGATTAAGAACTTAGCCGCCCCATCTTTTGCCTTGCTGCTCCAGGCCACGCTTACATTATTTTTTTCCCATACGAAGGAATAATCGCTGCGCTGATCGCGCTGTATGACGGATTCAGTTTTTAGAGTGTATTGCGCTGGATCAAAACCGAACGTTGCCTGCAAGAAATTCATGACGTCTGTGTAGGCTGCATCGCGCGTGAGAAGCCTCCGCGCTGCCGTATCCTCAATGGTGTGGCGGAAGGCGGTGATTTCGCCGGTTTTGGAACTGATGGTTAAAAGATATTCCTCCTTTTCATTCTCGCGAAAGAAACGGATGAGCCAGAAAAAAAGTTCGAAATTATGATCTTTGAGAAATTGCTGCGCGGCTTCCCAACCCAGCGATTTCTGCAAATACTTGTCGGATTGGCGGTCACTAACAAAGGCGGTCGCGGTACGCCAAGACGTAATGTCAATACTGCGCCTCTCTTTAAGATAATTCTTGGCGATGGTTAGGGCTTGGGACCGATCAACGCTAAGATCAATGGTTTTAAAAAGCGGATAACCGAATTTATACCACAGCCCGCTTGCCAGCAAACTTAAGATTGCAAAAATACACCATGTTTTGTAAGTGATCTTCACGCGCGTATGGTTTACAGCAGATTCTCGAATTCATGTATGCCAAATTAATCTGAGCAGCATCAAAGGCGAATGATGCAAGGACATGAACCTGTCATCCCCGAATGATTTTTCCTCCAAAGGCGGATCCGCCTCAGGCGGAGTCAGAGATCCATGCTTCTCGACTGGATTTCCACC
>CAYHTV010000099.1:0-7301 GCA_964359575.1 uncultured Planctomycetales bacterium | reverse complement strand
TTGCTTCGCAAAAAGCGCCCGCAATGACACTGAAAGGAGGTTTTCCGACACTATCAATTTATGTTTAGAGGAACACAGTACAGTACCTTGTTCCTCTAATGACTAATATATCTAAAATTAAGGTAACAAGGTACTAGTACATTGTAACATTAATTTCTGATGTTATAATTCCTTCTCCCCTTTGGGAGAAGGTCAGGATGAGGGGAAAATTGACGTTGATCTCTCTATCCCTCACCCTAGCCCTCTCCCTCTGGGAGAGGGAATATAAGATTAAAAATTTCTGTTACAGTGTACTAGGAAAGTTTTATACTTTCCTATGCTGAAATAAATATTTTAAAATAACTGTTTTACTTTTACATATTTACATCTTATCGTCAAGGCAATTTTCAATTATCCTCTGTCAAAAATATCATTTGGCTGGGAACAATGTTTTACTGACCGCCAGCTGGGACTGAAGATTGACATTTTGCGGAAAATTCTTATTAAACCGGAATTCATCAACACCAAAAAAATGTGGATCCGACTGCAAAACATACAGAAAACGGATCACATCGTTAAGCCGCGCGTCGATGTCCAGATTGACTGAAAAATCATTATAAAAATCCCCGCGCTTAACCTTTTGCGGCTTTACTTCCGCGATGCGGATATTGAATCGCGCGGCGATTTGTTCAATTTCTGAGACGATAGAAGACATCACCTCTTCGTCTGATCCTCTTTGCTTAAATTTTTCCAGATAAATCTCATATTCGGCTTTGTAGGCCTGGCTGCTGGAAATAAATTTAGAATTTTTGATAAATTCCCGCTGCGCCGCTTCAATTTGAGTGGCCAGATCTGTCCGGTGCTCTACAAAAGGCTGATAAAAAAAAATATAAATAAAATAAACACAAATAACAGCCAGACAAACAATGAATATCGTTCTTTCTCGTCCTGATAAGCGGGGCGTCATAGCTCTAATCTTTCCGTCTTACAAGTTGGCAGGTGATTTTAAAATCCGTCAATTCTTGATTAAAAATCCGTGAACGCGAGGCATACTGCAAGTTCACTTCTTTAAACATTGGTGAGCTCACCAGCTGACTCTGAAAATTATTGACACTCGTTCCGCTTTGCGAAAATCCTTGAATCGTCATCCCCCCTTTGGCGTCGTAAGATACCGATCGAAAGGCAATATCCTGAGGGGTCAAACGGTAAAGTTCCGAAATAACTTCAGCGACCATCGCCTGCCCGTAAATATTATCTTTGACGAAATCAACAACTTTCACCATCTTCTTGGCCTTATCGGTCGCGGGGCGCATTTCGGACATTTTACTTTTGATGCGGCTTAAACGCCGGGCATCCCTGTAGGATTCCACATTAAAAGCCCCAACCGCCAAGATAAGAACACCGGCAACCAATAAAGCCGATTTCACCCCCTGATCTCGCTTAAATTTGACGGCCTTAGTATCTCTGATCTCTTCCGGGATAAGGTTGAGAATGCCCTCGGCACCACTCAAACAAGGGCCGGTCACCGCCGCGATGGATAAGCCTGATTCCTGCCAAATGAAAGAGAGATTCAAATCTTTTGAACACGGTAAATTGTCAATGGGTGTGCGCACAGCAATATTCAATTTGTATTCGTTCTGTAATTGCTCTTTTAAAAGTGAAACCTCTTTTTTGGTGGTAATCATCATGAAATGATTGACGTCGGGCCCCATCTTATCCTTTTGGTAAGACCGGATGGTCAAATCAATTTGTTCAACAAAGCCCGCGATGCGCTCCGGCACCAAATCGCGCGCGCCGAATTGAATACTTCGCGAGAAAAACAATTTTTGTTTCTGACAAAAGCATATCTCAGAGTCACTTGCATCGATATTGATAAGGACAGTCAGACCTTTATCATCTGATGGTACTTTTGCCTTTTGGTAATTTAGCCAATTTAATAATCCCGCGGAACTCAGCGTTATCTTTTGCGGATGAATTCCCGCTTTGCCAAGCAGGGCCAAATACCGCTGCACAATATCCCGGTGCACAATGGCAACGAGAATTTTGGTGTAGCCGCTGGTCTCTTTTTCAATGATGGAATAGTCATAAATAATATCTTCGCGTGAATAAGGAACTTTATTAATAATCTGCAGGCCAACCATTTTATTGATTTCGATATCATCGGAGGCTGGCAGCGTCATCTGGCGCAAGATGCCTAAACGGCGCGGGATCATCAAAAGAAGATTCTTAAAGGCGATTTTTTTAGCAGCCGCAAGACCGGTGAGCGCTTTGGATAACTCTTCTTCTGAAGGATTGTCCATCTTACGAATATCACAAAACGTGAGCGTTGCGTTGGCTTTGCTGAATCTAGACTGAAACAATTTGATATGCGAATCAGTGATTTCGAGCGTCGTTAGTAAATCCGTTTTCATAATCTTCTCAATCACAAAAAATTTTCAATTTGAATTATCATCTCTTTTCTCATCCTGTACTCGGTAATCGAAGAGATCCACATAACCTCTCTGTTCCTGCGTTGAAACCGTCCAACAATCGGCCTTTTCACAAATATAAATCCGCGCTTTATCAATTTTGCCGTCAGGAAAAAAAGCAATCATGGGACGCGTCATCTCCGCTCGAACACCATCGGGGACAGCAAATGTTTTTCCCCAGCGGCCGGTCATACGCCGGAACTTCTTTTCTTGCTCCGCCCCTTCGCTGTCTTGAGCTTCCTCTTCCACGAACCAATAACTTTTGTGCTCATCATCAAATTCCAGCCGGCACTCGAGATTGCGGTTGATCGCCCGGGTTTGTATGTAGCGCATCAAGTAAGACATTTGATCGGCGGCTTGTTTCAACTTCAACTGCGCATAGGACTGACGAAAATTTGGAACAGCAACAGCGGCCATAATCCCTAAAAGCACAACAACCAGCACCAATTCAATCAAAGTGAAGCCGAATTGTTTGAATTTTTTCTTAACTTGAAACACTATTGGCCCTGCGCGGTTCCTTTTTCCCAATTGGTTATATCATCACTGCTTTCTATGCCGTCCTTCCCATACGATGATAAATCATATTCCTCGGTATTACTTGTTCCCGGCGACGCGTAAACATAATCATGCCCCCAGGGATCTTGCGGGACCTTTTTCTTTTTTAAATACGGTCCCTTCCAATGCATCGGTTCCGGGGCGGCCGTGGTTTTTTGCAAAAGCGCCGCTAATCCCTGCTCGGTCGTTGGATACCGGCCGTTGTCTAACTCATACAAATCCAGCGCGGCGGCCAAATTGGCTTCTATGTCAGCCTTCGCCGCGGCGAGGCGAGCCTGTTCTCCGCGGCCCGCTAAATTAGGAATTACCATAGCCGCCAAAACTCCGATGATAATCACGACCAGCATGATTTCAATCATCGTAAATCCTTTGCTGTGTCTTAACATACACGTCCTCCAGTTCAAAAATTTTTAAATTACTGCACAATCAAATTCATTTGAAAGATTGGCAGCAGCATCGCAATGACAACTGTGCCAATGACAGCAACCACGACAACTAAGACCAGCGGGCCTAAAAGCGAGACAATCGTCTTTGCGGTGTCATCCGCCTGGCGCTCATACGAATCAGCGATTTTATAAAGCCCTTTTTCTAACTTTCCGGTTTCTTCACCGACCGCCATCATACTGATGGCCGTTTCCGGAAAATACGAAGAACGGCCCAGCGCCTTGCTTAGGCTTAAACCCTGCGTGATAAGCAAAACAGCGTCGGCAATTTCCTCCCGCAAAATCTGATTCTCCACAACATCCTGAACTGACTTAAGCGCGTCAATAATGGTAATCCCATTTTCTAAAAGTGTCCCTAAAGTCCGCGCGAGGCGTCCGATCTCAACATTTTTAATAAAAGTCCCAAGTGCCGGAGTTTTCAATTTCCATAAATCAAATCGCCGTTTGCCCGGCGCCGATTGCACCCATTGGCGAAAATATAGCAGCCCGCTGCCAACGACCAGCAAGACGAGCCACCAAAAGCGGCTCAAAAAATGGCTGACCTGCAAAAGCAATACCGTGACTAGCGGTAAACTTTGATTAAAATCTTCAAAGATCACGGTGATCCGCGGGATCACAAAAGTCACCAGCACAAAAACCGTCAAGATTCCTACAACGACAATCAAAATGGGATAAGCGAGGCTTGAGCGTATTTTCTGACGGGTTTCATAATTTTTTTCAATGAGCTGTGCCAAACGGTTCAACACAATATCCAATTGGCCGCTCAATTCTCCGGCCTTGACCATATTAACATACAACTTGGAGAAAATCATCGGGTGATGATCCAGCGCCGTCGAAAATGTTCCGCCGTCTTTAACCGAATCATGCATTCTTAAAATAACCTCTTTAAAAGTCACATGTCTCATCTCGTGAGCCGCGATCTGCAGCGCCTTGAGCAAGGGCACGGAGGCCTCCACTAAATCACACATCTGCCGGGTAAAAGCCACAACCAAGGCTAAGGGCACCCGTTGAGAAAATGAAATAACAGATGCAAAATTCTTCTGACTTTCTTCCTCCGCTGCGGGGGACACCGCGGCCACATCCAACGGCACCAGTCCTAAATCCTCAATTTTTTTAATGGCCTGGTCAATATTTTCGGCCTCAATAGCTCCCTCGACAATTTTGATCGGACCCGCCTTTGCTTGATAGGAAAATTGCATAAGGATGAATTTTAAGTTTTAACGCCGTGTGCGAGTTTTTTTATGTGTCATTGCGAGGAGCGTTTTTTGCGACGAAGCAATCTTTGCATCGTTTAAAAGATTGCTTCGCCTAAAAAGCAGGCTCGCAATGACACGAAACTCGCACACGACGTTAAGTTTTAAGTTTTTACCTTTCTATTTACTCTTCCTTCGTTACTCCAATCACTTCGCTGACCGTCGTGATACCACGCTTGATTTTCTCCCAGCCGTTTTGCCGCAACGTTTTCATCCCCTGCTCAACTGCCTTTTGCTTGATCTGGGTGGCGCTGACCCTCGCTAAAATCAAATTACGAATTTCATCCGTGATGATAAGAAACTCAAAAATGCTTTCCCGCCCCACATACCCCGTAAAACGGCAGGCCTCACACCCCTGCCCCTCATAGGCGGTGATATCAACTAAATTTTTCTCGTGCACGCCGAATTCGCGCAACATTTGTGGATCAACAAAAACTGTTGTCCGGCATTTTGGACAGACACGACGGACCAATCGCTGGGCGATAAGGCAATTGACCGAACTCGCAATCAAAAACTGTTCGATCCCCATATCCAAAAGCCGCGTGACGGCACTCGCAGCATCGTTCGTGTGTAAGGTTGAAAGCACCAGATGCCCCGTCAAGGCAATCCGGATGGCAATCTCCGCGGTTTCAAAATCCCGCACCTCACCGACCATCATGATATCCGGATCATGGCGCAGCATTGAGCGCAGCCCGCTGGCAAAGGTCAAGCCAATCCGGGGATTGATCTGTATCTGAATAATTCCCGGCAATTGGTATTCAATCGGATCTTCAATCGTGATAATTTTCTTATGCACCGTATTAATTTTTGCCAGACAGGAATACAGCGTTGTCGATTTACCGCTTCCCGTCGGGCCGGTGATAAAAATAATCCCGTGCGGCTTATGGATCATGCGCTCCAAGATATCCTGCTCGTCTTTGGAAAGTCCAAACTCGTCAAAACTGTATAAACGCGTTGAACTCAAAAGACGGATGACCACACTTTCTCCAAAAGCGGAAGGCAAAAATGACACCCGCAAATCCAGATCCACATCGCCCACGCGCACATTGAAACGCCCGTCCTGCGGCAGACGCTTTTCGGCGATATTCAGATTGGAAAGGATCTTAATCCGGGAATTGATGGAATCCTTAAAATGCTTGATATTTTGCGGGACCTGCGCGTCGTAGAGGACTCCGTCCACGCGGTAGCGCACTTTCAATTGCTCCTCAAAAGGCTCAATGTGAATATCCGAGGCCTTATCCTTATAGGCCTCAAGTAAAATCTGATTAAAAAATTTGCTAATGGATGCATCTTCATCGGCATCCTCAAGGTCTTTGACTTTTGTGCCGGGGGCCTGGGTAGTATGGATATTCCCCATCATTTGCTCAAGCGTATCGGCCCCCACTCCGTAATATTTGCGGATCGCCTCCAAGATATCTTTTTCGGCAGCCAAGACAGGCTTTATCTTGGCGTCGAGACTTAAGGAAAGCTCATCAAGAGTATGAATGTCCAAAGGCTTGGTCATGGCTACCGATAACGTATTATTTTCCAATCGCACTGGCATGACTTTATAATGGCTCGCCAATTTGGCGGGAATTCTCCCGATAGCTTCCATTGGGATATTGAGGCTTTTTAAATTCGCGAACTCAACGCCGATCTGCTGGGCGAGGATCGGCATATAAATCGCCTCTTCTTCCACAAACCCCAGCCGCTGCAGAGTAATCCCCAGCATTTCGCCGGTCCGCTGCTGCTCCGCCAGGGCCTTGGTGAGCTGCTCGGAGGTAATGATCTTACTATCAACGAGGAGCTGGCCCAATTTGGTTTTACTGATCATAGAAAATTACTCAATCACGGCGTGATAATGGTTATGGACAAATTTTTGATCCAATTGCTGCGGCTGGACATAAGAAATAACGTCTAAGGGCATGGTCACAGTGACACTGCCGATCTTCTTATCACCGTCATAAATGGCTATGGAACTCCCCCGGGCCACACCATTGAGCGCGCCCAGCGTGACCACCCATACCTTTTTGCCTTTATCAATCCAGAGGATGCCCTCTTTACGATTCTTTTCAGCTTGGCCATAAACGCCTTGCGCCTGGGTAAGCAGTTTATCAAATTTGATCGAATCCCCCTGCGCCTTGAGGTTTTGGATTTCCATCTCCAGAATATTTTTTTCATCGCGCAGATGGGCAACATTTTCGATCAATTCTTTGATTTTTTCCTCTTGATCCCGTGCGGAATTGTTCAAAAAATAAAAAATGACACAGACCCCCGCGAAGGCCGTCACCATCAGGCCCAGCCCCCAAAAAAGTGTATTTGTGTTAGGATTTTTCGCCGGCTCAGGCACCGCCGGACTGGAATTTTCGCCAGGGCCGGCGGTATTTTTTTTCTGGGCAGGTTTTATATCGGCACCCGGGGCATTATGTTTTAAAAGCGGCGATTTCATTGTTATCATTCAAACATTTCCGCGCGCAATTGTCAACGGTTCGTGCAGAATTTTCCGTGCAGAATTTTCGGATAATAAAATTATTTCTGCAGAATTTTCGGGCAAAAATTTCCCCCTGGCTTTTTCACAGCATAGGAAAGTATAAAACTTTCCTAGTACCTTGTTACCTTAATTT
>CAYHTV010000098.1:0-7307 GCA_964359575.1 uncultured Planctomycetales bacterium | reverse complement strand
TGTAAAAAATCCTGCAAATTTTATTTTTCGGAAACTGCCACCACCATCAGAGAACGCAGCTTCAGACTTAAAAAATCGATAATCATAACAACCACAAAAGTAATAATGAGCGTCGTTAAAAGATTTTGATATTGCAGCATCTGCAGATACCCCAGCATATAATAACCAATCCCTCCCGCCCCCACAAATCCCATAATCGTTGAAGAACGAATATTGTATTCGAACATAAAAAGCACTTGACTGATAATCGTATTGGCGGCTTCCGGCAATATGGCAAAGCGCAGCAATTGAACTCGATTACACCCCGTGCTGCGCACCGCTTCAATGACTTCGCGATCAACTGCTTCAAATGCCTCATAATAAATTTTCCCTAAATATCCAACCGTATAAAAGGCGACGCCCAATGTCCCGGCCGCCGGTCCCAGCCCAAAAGCCACAACGAAAATCACGCCGAATAAAATTGAAGGAACTGTGCGGATAGCGCCAATCACACAGCGTGTCGCTGTGGTCACCGTACGGCTAAAAAGTGTTTTTGTCCCCCAAAAAGCAAGCGGCAGCGACATCAAGAATCCCAACATAGTGCCGGCCAATGAAATCTTAATTGTTTCCCACATGGCGGATAAAATAGAGGGCAAAATATCAAATTTGGGTGGGAACAGATCGCCGGCGAATTGTCCTAAACGTTTTAAGGCGGGAAATATTTCCTCTGGATCAAATAATCCAAATTGAATAATAAAAATAACGCTGATCAAAAAAATTGCACTGAATATTATTTTTACGATATTATGCATTTTTCATTTAAGACAATCTAAAACTTCTTCCATCGCTAAACCGTCTGTTGAATGATCACAAAGGATTCTTCCTTCCTTCATAATGATGACTCGATCCGCATACTCTTTGACTAAATCGATGTCGTGGGTTGTGACAAGAAAGCTGATCCCTCTTTGAGCCAGATGGCGCATCATGACCAAAATTTCGGTTGTGGTAATCGGATCCAGCTGGGCCACAAATTCATCCGCCAGGATTAATTTCGGTCTTAGCATGAGCGCCCGGGCGATCGCAACGCGCTGGCGTTCCCCGCCGCTTAAATTACAAATCTTTCGGCTGCGCTTATCCCAAATCCCTAAATCCGTCAAAATTTGCTGGGCGTTCTTGAGAGTCTCGCTTGAAAATCTTTTCATAACCGAAAAAAAAGTGGGCGTATAAGCTAAGGCTCCCGCTAAAGTATTATCAATGACTGACATATTACGCACTAATCCTAAAGACTGCGGGATATACGCTATGGCCTGCTCCCGCGAAAAACCGTTATTGGCTATTAGGGGTGCTAGCCAATCGATCTTTCCTTTAAGAGGCTCAACAATATTTGCTAAAATTTTTAATAACGTTGTCTTGCCGCTTCCGCTGCGCCCCAGGATCATCGTTACCAATCCTTTACGGATTTCTAAATTAGCGCTTTGCAAAACCGGTTCCTCATACTCATATTGAAACCACAGATTGGTCGCCCGCAAGAGTAAAGGCTGATTATGGCTTTCATCGATGAAATGCTTAATCGGACAATTCGTGTGATCCTGAATCATTATTTCCCCTTTTCTTTGTATTCCATACCCGTTAACTGCAGCATGTGATCAAGAGATTTGAGGTGCGCATCGGTTGCTGGCTCAAAACGGATAAAAATGCCCGAGATAAATTTCTTCATTAAATTTTGGTATTCTGGATTATTGAGTTTTAGAAACGCGTTTACAATCTTTGATTCAAAATCCTTGTCCGCCTGCGCGGCTATCACAACCACATGCGAAGGAATGGGCCCTTGGCTTTCCAAAATTTTTGTATTAGCGAGAACTTCGTTATAAAGCGTTTGTGCAACATCACCGGCAATAATCGCCGCATCGACCTGGCCAGCCTTTAATGCCTCCCACGCTTGCGCATATCCACCAGCAAAAAAGACTTCGCCAAAAAAATTCCGTGGGTCCACCTTGCCATCCTGCGGGGTTAATAATTCCAATTCGACCAATTTTGCCAGAGGTGCCACATAACCAGACGTGGACATCGGACTGGAAAAGGCAACCCTTTTTCCCTTCAAATCTTGCAAAGTTGAATGCGGACTAGCTTTCGGCACAACCCAATACGAATAATAATATGGCATTTCCTTATTATCTTTTTCAATGATCACATCGCGAATTTCAGCAAGAATGACTCTTGCCTTGGCATGTTTGGTTGCCAGTAATGCCGGCCAGGCCCCCATAAACGCTACTTGCGCATGGCCAAAACGAAGTGACTCAATGACACCGGCATAAGTCGTTGGAAACATAATTTCAACTTCTTGGCCCAATTCTTTGGCTAAAAAATCTTCCAATTCTCTGGCCTGCAGCGATAACTGCTCCGGCGTGGACGTTGGCTGAACAGCAATCATGATTTTTTCCGTCTTGGCCGCCCAAGCTAACGGGCAGATTCCAAGACTCAATAAAAACACACTCATGACAATCTGAATTTTAATTTTCATATTGTTCATCTTTCCGTATTATTACCATAATCCGCTAATTGAAATTTAATAGGAATAATGACCTCTGAGGAAAATCTGAAAGAGCCACGGTGAGCAGCAGCGAAATACCAACGCTTAATAGTGCTGACCGCCGCTTCATCCAAAACACTGTAACCTGAACTTTTTTGCACCAAAACCTTTTGCGGCAAACCATCTTTTTCAATTAAGGCTTTCAAAATCACTATTCCCTCCCACCCCTCCCGCCGAGCGACAGCGGGAT
Organism: uncultured Planctomycetales bacterium; assembly: GCA_964359575.1. Classification (GTDB taxonomy): domain Bacteria; phylum Omnitrophota; class Gorgyraeia; order Zapsychrales; family GWA2-47-8; genus 2-02-FULL-48-11. Next base: position 4,548 of record CAYHTV010000098.1, on the reverse strand, counting down.
AAATAGGCGCGGGATTTTGTATTGCCGCAGGCGCTGCGATAGTTATTGTTCCTTGCATATCATTCTGAACAATTGTTTTCTTATCTTCAGATTTTGGTTCTACGATGGGTTCGCGAATGACTTCCTCAATAATAGGAGTTGCCATTTCCTCTGGGATTGCTTCAGGCTCAATAACAACCGGCGATACAGGTGTCGGTTCGATCATCACAACATCAACACTCAGCGGAGCCTGCACAACGCCAAACATAGCCGGCCGCTGGCCTAAATTGGAAATGCCGAATATTCCTGCATGGATTAACGCTGAAACCCCCAGCATGGCCGTGAAAATGTCATTTCGATAATCAAAGGATAATTTCATTTTATTGCTTTTTCTGATGAACGATATTCACGTGATGTGCCCCGGCCTGCCGAGCGATATCCATCACCTCCACAAAATATTTATACGGCATGTCCTCATCGCCCTGAATATTGACGACTTTGGTATTTTCCCTTTGCAGGCCTTCGCTTAGCTTTTGCCCTAATTGATCCAGGGAAAGTTGTTTATCATTTAAATACGCACTGCCGTCTGGCTTGATCGTCACGCTAAAATGATGAATATCTTTTTTGTCTTCCGTCACGGCCCGGGGAAGATTCAGCTTCATTAGAGAAGGATTCGCAAAGGAAGTGGTGAGCATAAAAAAAATCAAAAGCTGGAACACCACATCAATCAAAGGAGCCATATCAAGACTGAGCGTTGACTTTCGGACGCGAATCAATTCCATCATTCTGCTCCTTTGAGGATTTCATCATCAACGGCGAAGACATTTTTGTAAATATGGCGCGGTGTTTCCTTATTAAAAAATTCGTCCAATTCGGACACAATCGTCTGCATCCGCCGGGCGATGCGATCCGCTTTACTTTCAAAATTATGATACGCCGCCATGCAGGGAATTGCGATCAGCAATCCCAAAACAGTGCTTAACAGCGCTTCCCAAATGCCGCCGGCGAGATCACCCGGCTGAACTTGGCCCCCAAAGAGCTCAATGCGATGGAACGCGCTGACTAATCCCGTGACGGTTCCCAATAATCCCAAAAGCGGCGCGATATGGGTAATCGCGGCTAACCCGCGCAGCCGTCCTTCCACCTTTTCCATCGCGATCGATCCCTCACGTGAAAGGATCGAATCCCGCAAATTGCTATTTAAATTTTTTAAATAAAGGAATGCAATACGGACAATCGGATTCGGGTGCTTGCGCGAAAAAATAAACGCTTCTTTGATTTTGTTTTCGCGTAAAAACTTAAACAATTTTTCGCTGAAGCGCTCATAATCCAGCTTCAACCGCCAAAAATAATAAGCCCGTTCGGCCATAATGGCTATGCCGATAATAGAACACAAAAGCAGGGGCCAAGCCGTAAAGCCAGTTTTTCTAAAAAGCTCAATCAGCGTTTGATCCCAAAACATTTTTCTCCTTTTACCAATCTAATTTAACACCGGCATAATAATTACGGCCATCCGCGGGATCTATCCCATCGCTTCTCACCCGCGCGAAATAATGCTCATCAAACAAGTTATTCACCCCGCCAAACAAGCTGACCGTATTCTTAAAAATTTTCCATTCCCCGGTCAAATCCCAGACTTTATAGGAGGGCACAATAAAACTGGCAGAATTCGAATCATTGGCAAAATGATCATCCACAAAAGTCCCCGCGAACCGCAATTTCCCTTTATCTAAATAACGGTATTCGACTCCTCCCCGAGTGACATAATCCGGGGCATACGCCGGCGTTTTGCCGGAATTGGGGCCTTCGGTAAATTCCGCATGCACAAACATCACATTTGAAAACAATCCCAAAGAGCCAATTTTTTGAGCATAGTCTGAATCACTTAAGCTGTCCCAAAATTTTACTAAATCCAATTCATGAGACATTTCAAAACCATAATGCTGAGCATCGCCAACGTTTTGAATCACAACACCCGTTGAGCCCACGGTTCCGATTTGGTCCTTAAATTCCATATAAAAAGCACTTGCATCCCACCAATAGTAAGGTTTTGGGGAACCCCGCACTCCCAGATCAGTCTGCCAAGATTTTCCTTCTTCCAAATCATCATTCACAACCTGCCCATTTCCCGTTGGCACGGCTTGGGTAAAAATTTTAGGCCGATAGCCCTGCGAAATATTATGATATATTTCTATATTCGGCGTAATTTGATAGGCGGTGCCCACCGCTAACAAAGGAACAAAATCAAATTCCGATTCGTCGGCTAAGGCCACGGTTGTTTTGTCTAAATTTATATTCTCCTTAATGCTTTGCCAAATATTTTCCAGCCGTACTCCAGGTGTCAGCGATAATTTTCCAAATTTAAAAAGATTTTCAGCGAACAGCGAAACATAATCCATGCCACGGTCGGTATCTTTGCGCAGCGTTCCATCTTGCGCATCAGCAGTAGCACCCCTTTTGTCTAACCGTGGAGAGGTCACATGATAATAGAGAATTCCACCTGTCAAGGCATTTTCACTAGAACCAAAAGCGGCATAATCTTTACGCAGACGCGATTCAGTCCCAAAAGTATAAAACCGCTGATCCTCAATATCATTGGTCAGTGCGTTAGCCCCGATGGGAGAAGTCCCAAAACTGCTGCTGGCTGAAGTTCTCTGTCGCCAGCTCAAACGCTCATAACTTCCGCCGAAAGTTTTCGTTTCCCAATGCATATCGGGGCTAATGTCCTTTGTATAGCCGATTGACCCGGCATAGCGATTTAAAGCAAAATGGTCATTCAAACGGGTTGTCTTTGAAGAATTGTTATCAAAATTCGCCCTCGTCAGCCCCCCTGGTTCACCGTGCTTTTCATTATAGGAATCAAATCCAAGCGTCCAAAAGGACTCCGGGGCTTGTTGAACCTTCAATTTTGTGCCTCCATAATAAACATTGAACTGGCTGTTGTTATCCCGGAACCCTTGTGACTGACGGTGATGAAAGTATGTATAATAACCTAGATGGCCTTGTGTGCCGCTGATTTCACTGTAGTTAGAGTAAAACCCATGACTCCCCGTGCTGTTTTCTTCTGTCAAGGAAAAGGGCCCCTCATAGGGATCCTTGGTCACAAAATTTAAAGCCCCTCCGGGCTGCGGGCCATAGAGTAACGCAGCTCCGCCATGAATAAAATCGATTTGATCAACCGTTTCGAGGGGAGGAACATAATATGCCTCCGGATACCCAAACATATCGGCATGAATCGGAATTCCATCTTTTAAAACTTGGGTAAATTGGGCGCGGTGCGGATCGAGCCCGCGATAACCAACGCTCAATAACGGCGTGGATTCTTCACTTAATAATAAACCCGGTGTTTTTCCCAGGGCATGGCGATAATTGCTATTAACAATTGTTGGCGCTTCTTCAAGGTCAATCACCGCTGTCTTTTTACCGCTATAAATTTTTGCGCCCTCAATAATGGGCAAAACTTTCCTCTTCTCCTTTTGAGCCGTGACGACCACTTCCTTTAAAACAATTCCGGTTTGCTCATCCGCCGAGACCGAAAACCCACTTACTAAACACAAAAGCACTCCAAACCCAGCAACCACGATTCTTTGATTAAGCTTAAGCACTTTACACCTCCTGATTTTATAAGCTTTTTTGCTGGGTACTTTGTTGTCATATGCCGTCCATCCCTAGCTGTTAAAAATGACGCGCATGTTTTACTTTGTTAAAATAAGTTTCCCTTGCCGTGTAATCATTAAACGATAAAAAGTGTCATGATGCTGGATGATCACCAGCTTACTTTTCTTAAAAATCTCCTGTGAGTTAATAATACAAGAGTCATTTGTGTTGGCAATGTTTATGCTTTTAGCGCTATGGTTGCCTCGCTCTTCTATTTGAGTCATTCCGATTTTCCTTTATTTCCCCTTCGATAGTGTCGGAAAACCTTCTTTCAGTGTCATTGCGAGCGCTTTTTGCGAAGCAATCTTTCCTGGATTGCTTCGTCCGAACTTCGTTCGTCCTCGCAATGACACCGGGAGGGTTTTCCGACACTATCCCTTCGATCATATAGATGAAATTGGCGCACTACTTGTTTCATCTATTAAAAAATTTTTGAGGAAAACAAGTGCATGATTTAGATTTTGATTATGAAAATGGTTTTCATTTTATTTTAAAAAAAATTAAATGCTTCTTTCACTGGCATTTATAGCACATACCAAAAATTTTGAAATTATGCCTCTGCGGCTTAAATCCGTGATTTTTTGCCAATTTATCTTGGAAGTCTTCTAGCCCTTCATCATCGATGTAACGATAGGCGCCACAAAGCACACACACCATGTGGTTATGATGCTCGCAGCCATTTTTGCATTTGAATTGTTTCACATTATAGCCGAAGTCAATTTCTGTCCCTACCCCTTTATCAGAGACAAATTTTATGGTTTTATAGACTTTCGACTGTTGGCCAAATTCGTACATTTTTTATTTCTGCGGCTTCAATTAGCTTATTTAGCCTTAATTATGAAAATAATTTTCATTTTCATTCAAGAAAACTCCTCACTTCGTTCGTCGTAACTTCTTTGCTGCATAGGAGAG
>CAYHTV010000097.1:0-7352 GCA_964359575.1 uncultured Planctomycetales bacterium | reverse complement strand
TATGGGCCTTTGTACAACTAAAGAAAAAAATTTGGATTTATCATTGAGGAGACAAAGGCCAATATTGACTACCTCAATTCTTTTGGTTCTACAAAGGTCAATAAGAACAGAGAAAATTTTGCAGGAAAGAGCTTCGCTTAAGATTAAGGCAGGCGAAAAAAGCGCCTATCATGATTTGTGCATGCATAAAAATCAGCGTGAAGAGGCCTGGGACGTAGCCTGTATTTGGTTTTCCCTGGGGATCCTGACTTTTGGCATTGTTGCTCTGCTGTTTCCGATTTTGCTCAGAGGTGTATTGTTTTTGCAGCGTTCTTAAGGTAATTTTTAACAGCATAGGAAAGTATAAAACTTTCCTAGCTGCTAAAAACTCCTCTCCTATGCAGCAAAGAAGTTACGACGAACGAAGTGAGGAGTTTTCTTGTCCATTTCGCAGAAAGGAAAAATAATGAAAAAGTATTTTTTGTTCGCAATTGTTTTATTTTTTGCCGGTTGCAGTTATATTGACAATCCGGAAACATTGCTCAAAGATCCGCATTATGCCTCCTATAAAGAAGCGAGCGATGCCTTGGAGCACGAATATCTGCAGGGGAGAATTGATTATCCCGAATATTTGAATCGTAAAAAACAGATCGATGATGACTACACCAAAGAAGTTCAGGATCGTAACGCGAAAATCGCCGGAGAAAAGTGATTTATGAAATTGTATGGTAAAAACCCGGTTTTGGAACGGTTGAAGACAAATCCCAAAAGTATCCGCATGATTTATGTTCAGGAAGGACATCCGGAAACAGGGTATTTAAGAAAGAAAGCGGCTCAATGGGGTATTCCCGTTGCTGCTGTCTCGCGTTCCAAAATGATGAAATTGGGGCGGAGCTTAAATACCCAGGGTATTTTGGTGGAAGTTGAAGATTTTCCGTATACGCCGTATGATGAGCTGTTGGAAATGGCGGCGGCCAAAAGGTATTCGCTATTATTTTTGGACTCTGTGACCGACCCGCAGAATTTAGGAGGCATTATGCGCAGCGCCGCCTGCTTAGGAGGCTTCGCGGTTGTTTTGCCCACGCACGATTCCGTCGGGGTAACCGAGGCGGCCTTGCGGGTGGCTTCTGGCGCGGATAATTATATTAAAGTTGCGCGGGTTTCTAATCTTAATCAAGCGATTGGTGCGGCGAAGGAAGCGGGATTTTGGATTGCCGGCGCCGTGGTCGATGATGGGAAAGATATCCAGGATGTTCAGCTGCCGTTTCCTTTGGCTTTGGTGATAGGCTCTGAAGACCGCGGGATCAGGGATATCATTCGGAAAAATGTCGATATCGCTTTAACCATACCGATGTCGCGCGAGCGGTTGTCGCTGAACGTCGCGCACACGGCAGCCATTTTTTGCTATGAAATCACGAAACAAAAAAATAAAACGAGGCAAGGTTAATCCGCAGACTCATGTGTTGAATTTTTTTGCCGAGGCTGGATTGCTTAAAAAAGTCAAACGCAGCGGCTGGTGGGTCGCGGGTATCAAGGATCCGGAAAGCGTGGCAGAGCATTGTTTTCGCTGCGCGGTCATTGGCTATTATATGGCGCACGTCGAAAAAGTAGACCCGTATAAAGTTTTGGTTATGACTTTGTTCAATGATATTCACGAGGCCAGGATCAATGACTTGCATAAAATGGGGCATTATTATATTGATTTTAAAGAGGCGGAAAAAAAGGTTTTTAAAGATCAGATTGAGGTTTTGGACGCGCGCGTAAAAAAGGAATTGGAATTTTCCCGCCGAGATTATGACCAACAGCTTTCGAAAGAAAGTGTGGTGGCGCGCGATGCCGATATTTTAGAATGTCTTATTCAAGCTAAGGAATATTATGATCGCGGGCACGCGGGCGTCAAACGCTTCTTTCACCGGGCACCGAGTTATCTTAAAACCAAAACCGCAAAGCGGCTTTGGCAGGATATTAAGAAGTGGGACAGTCACCGCTGGTGGCACCGGATCGTGAAGTTTGAACGATGAACGCTTTTATTCTTCGACTGCAGGTTGTTAAAAATATTTTTATTGCCGGGCTGCTGGGGTGCGCGGCCGGCTGTGCCAGCTTAGGCACCTATAATCCCGCAACCGGCCGCAATGAATTGATTCTTATTTCTACCCCGGCCGAGGTTTCGATGGGGCAGGATATTCACGCGCAGCTTAAGCAGGAGTTTCAATTGTCACAGGATGCCGGCAAAGTGGCTCGGCTTAACCGCATCGGTCAGCGGGTGGCGCAGGTTTCGGATCGGCAGGATTATCAATACCATTTTTATTTGATAGAGAAAGATGAGTTGAATGCCTTCACGGTTCCCGGCGGAAGCATTTATATGTTCACCGGACTTATGGATCGGCTTAACTCGGATGATGAAATTGGGGCTGTCTTGGCGCATGAGGCGGGACACTGCGCGGCCCGGCACACTATTAAAAAGTTTCAAGCGGGGATGGGCTATAATATTATAGGAAATCTTCTTTTAAGCCGGGTCCAGTTGGAAAACCAGGCCAAGCAATTGATCGCGCAAAGTTCCGGGGCGCTCATGCAATTGGTTTTCTCAGCTTATGGCCGCAGCGATGAATTTGAAGCCGATAAACTTGGCGTGAAGTATATGCATTTGGCAGGTTATGATCTACAGGCGATCATAAAGACGTTCGAATTGCTCGATCAGAAATCCAAGGGCGCGGATGTCCCTTTGATTCTGCGCAGCCATCCTTACATCAAAGATCGCATCACGCGGGTCCGGGAAGAGATACAAAAAATAAAAACAAATAATCCTTAGGGGAATCTTATGGAGCGCATCGGATTGGCAGCAAGCAAAATGGCGCAGGGGAATATTTTTCTCTATAACCTTTTTGTGATTCTCATCTCGGTCTTATTTTCTTTGTTTCTTTTTGTTATCGCCGGGTCATCGATGATCTTGGCTTTGTTGATCCTTGCTTATGTGGTGAATGGCGTTATGCCCGTCGAATTTGAAAAGAATTGGTCAGGGATATTCCAGCTGTGCATGATGACATTGACCATTGTGGTTAGTTTATTTAATCTGGCTGCGATTTTGAAAAACATACGCCTTAAAAAAAGCAGAAGATAATACCCTCTCCATGGATCAACCTGATATAAACTTTAATCAACTCCTCAATAATTTAGAAACTGGTGTCTTTCGCTGGTCGGTGGATTCTAAAAGCCGATTTATTTTTGTTAACGCGGCACTGGCGCGCATGCTGGGATTTCATCCTGAAGAAATGTTAAAGCTGCGCGTGGAGGAAATCTTTAAAAACCATAAAGGCTTTCTTTCTCTGCGCGAAAAAATCATCCAGCAAGGGGGCGTTAAAAAAGTGGAAGTGGAATTGGTCACGAAGGATAAAAGGAGCGTGTGGTATTTTTTGTCGGGTATTTTGGTTAAGAACGGCCGCAGCAAAACGGCGTGGATAGATGGTGTTATTCAAGATGCCGCGGTTCACAAGAAAGTCGTGAAAGATTTAGCCGACTCTAAGGAATTGTTTAAGACAGTCTTTATGAATTCGGCAGTCGCTATCATCGTCACGGATAAAGAGGAAAAAATTGTGGCCTGGAACCCTTTTGCCGAAAAAATTCTCGCTATGACTAAGGCTGAGCTGTTCAATAAAACTTTATCCGAATTGCATCCTTCCAGCGAATGGCAGCGTATCCGTACTTATCGGATGACTCCGGCGGGAGTCTTGGCGGATATTGAAACTCAGGCCTATAAAAAAGGCGGCGTCCTCCTTAATGTGAGCATGTCGATTTCCGCGATCAAAGACGTTTATGGGAATATCACGGGAGCCATCAGTATCTTGCGCGATATCACAAAGCAAAAATTTGCGGAACAGAAAATCAAAGAATCCGAAAATAAAGTCCGGGCTATTTTGGATAATTCGCCGGCGGCCATCACCTTAACGGACGAGCAGGAGCGGATTGTGGCGTGGAATAGATTCACCGAAGAATTATTGGGAAAAGGCAAAGAAGATTTGTACCTTAAGCCTGTGAGCTCGCTTTATCCAGACGAAGAATGGACAAAAATCCGCTGCGCGAATATCCGTAAAAAAGGTTTCCAGCAGCATTTTGAGACAAAGGTTTTTAAAAACAACGGCCAATTGACCGATATTGCTTTATCGGTGAATATTCTCAAAGATTCCGCGAATAATATCGTTGGATCGGTGGGGGTTATGCAAGATATCACCGAGCAAAAGAAAATGCAGCAAATGCTGATGCAGGCTAAGCAGGCCGCGGAAGAAGCCAGCAAGGCCAAGAGTTTATTCTTGGCGAATATGTCGCATGAGGTTCGTACCCCGATGAGTACCGTGATGGGGATGCTGGACATTACATTGGACATGGAATTGAATGACGAGCAAAGGGAAAATTTAAAGACCGCCAAAGATGCGGCTGATAATTTGTTAAGCCTGCTCAATGATATCTTGGATTTATCGCGGGTGGAGGCCGGAAAGATTAACCTTGAAATGATTGAATTAAATATCGAAAATATCGTCAAAAGTGTCTGCAAAGGGCTTTCGGTCTTAGCGGCTAAAAAAGGTTTATGGATTATTTGGGACATTGATCCGCGCATCCCTTCCGTTTTAGTGGGCGATCCTTTACGGGTGAGGCAAATCCTAGTGAATCTCATCAATAATGCGATCAAGTTCACTTTTAAAGGCCAGATTCAAATTCAAGTGAAGCTCGGCGCGTTGTCCGAAAAAGATTGTGAAATATTGTGTCTTGTCAAAGACGAGGGTATTGGAATTCCCAAGGATAAGCACGGTATTCTTTTTAATGTCTTCACTCAGGCGGATGAATCGACCACGCGCCGTTTTGGCGGCACGGGCTTAGGGTTGGCGATTTGCAAAAAGTTGGTTGAGATGATGGGGGGGAAAATTTGGGTTGAGAGCGAGGATTTAAAGGGCAGCACTTTTTATTTCACGGCAAAATTCAAGACGATTAAGAAGAAAGAAGAAGTCCCGCCGCCTTTGGCGAAGATTAAGGAGCATGCCGCGGGCGTCCATACTGCCGGGGCGGGACAATTTTCTATTTTGTTAGCCGAGGATAATATCGTAAATCAGAAGATCGCCGTAAAATTGCTGGAAAAAAAAGGCTGGGCCGTCAAGACCGTCGACAATGGGCAAAAAGTATTGGATGTATTGGATAAAGAAGATTTTGATGTGATTTTGATGGATGCCCAGATGCCGATTTTGGACGGATTTGAGACAACAAAAAAGATCCGCGATCAGGAAAAGAAAACTGGAAGGCGCATTCCCATTATCGCCTTGACCGCCCGCGCGATGAATGAAGATAAGAAAAAGTGCTTAGATGTCGGCATGGACGGCTATGTCCCTAAGCCCATCGATCGGGAAAATCTGTATGAAACCATAGAGACAATATTGAAGAAAGGAAGTTCAGCATGAGTAATGACATCATCGATCTGGAAGAAGTGATGGAAAGAGTTCAGAATGATCAGGAGTTATTCTTTGAATTATTAGCTATTTTTCAAGAGGATTATGAGGTAAAAAGAAGGCTGCTGAATGAGCTTATTGCTTTAAAAGATTTTGAGCAGCTGAGGAATGTGGCTCATTCCCTGAAGGGGGCCTCCAGCAATATTTCGGCTAAAAAGGTTTATGCCTGTTTTGCGCAATTAGAAAATGTTGCTGAGCAGAAGGAGGGGGCGCAAGTGCCTGGAATTTTGGCAAATATTGATAAACAGTACGCGGCTCTCCAAATTACCATCGAGAAATTAAAAAAGGAATTGAAGAAATTTTAGGTAGAATTGGCCGATATTTTTCCCGCCCGTTTAAAATTCTTTTTTTATTGATCGGCTTAGGATTTTTGGCCTATGGCAATGCCATTCGCCATCCCTTTGTCCACGATGACGTCATTTTTATCGTCTACAATCCGCATATCGCCGAACTGCGCAACCTCTGGTCGATTTTTATCGAACCGTTTTGGCTGGCCCCGAAGATCTCGTTAATTCATCTTTATCACCGACCGCTTTTGGAAGTGGTCTACCGTCTCGAATATGCCGTATTTGGCTTTGCCGCGCACGGTTACCATTTTATTAATATTCTCCTCCATATCGCAAACGCTTTTTTGCTTTTTAACGTTCTTTCGCGGATTTTTCGCAAGGGCAATTTACCGATTTTGGTTTCCATTTTCTTTCTTATTCATCCCATTCAGACCGAGGCCGTCGCATGCATCTCGGGAATTTCTAATCTTCTGTCAGCTTTTTTTATTTTAGTGAGTTTTTATATCTATGTATCCTTGCCACCGGAAAAAATAAATGCCTCCTACCGATTTAAGTGTTTTTTGTCTCTGGTATTTTTTATCCTCGCTCTCTTAACAAAAGAGCAGGTGATTATTTTTCCCTTCGTTCTCTTGTGCTATGAATGGTGCCGGGAAGATTCGCCGAAAGAGAAGGCAAGGCGGTATAGCGCAGCGGCCGCATTCTTTGTGATCGGCATAGCGTATATTGTGCTGCGTAAAATTATTCTTGGGCAAAGCCTGCCAGATTTTTGGGCCAGTCCTTTGGAATTATGGCTTCGAATTTTGGCAATCCCACAGACCTTGCTTAGGTATGTGCAATTACTGTTTTTCCCGGTGGATTTGCATTATTACCGCAGTATTGATGTCTTGACATCCTCATGGATGACGCCCATTGCCTTTTGGTTTATCACGCTGGCCGTCGCAGGATTAATTTATCGGGCACTGGGGGAGGAGAGAAAAAGACTTATCTTTGGATTGGCGTGGTTTTTCATTTTTCTTTTACCGACGCTGAACATTGTTCCCATTATTATTGAATATTCGCATATTTCAACGGCGGAACATTTTTTATATCTGCCGATAGTTGGGTTTGTGATATTTTTTCTAACGGCGATAGAGTGGCCGTTGAGATTTTTTTTAAGAGGGAGGAGGCAGCGGGCGTGTCTTCTGACGGTTACGGTGATCCTTCTGACAGCGGCCACGGCCCGGCAAAATATCTATTGGCGGGGAGAGATACCGCTTTTTGAAAGAGCGGTTCAGTACGAAAAAAATATGGCCCGGCTTTATCTTTTGTTAGCGCAGGCTTATTATTCTACCGGTCAGACGGAAAAGGCTATTGAGGCTTACAACCATGCCTTGGCTATTGTCCGCGATTATTTGCAAAAACCGTTAACACCTTCGACACGCGATTATTATGCGGGCTTGGCGAAAGGGATTTATCTTGACCTTGCGAATTGCTACGAGCAGAAGGGGGATCCGCAGGCGGCAGCGCTTTTACGCACGGCGGTTGCTGTCAAGAATCAAAAACCCTAGTGTAGTGCGTCTAACACTTCTTGACATTTGTCACCCCCGAATGTTTCTGT
>CAYHTV010000096.1:0-7402 GCA_964359575.1 uncultured Planctomycetales bacterium | reverse complement strand
GGGTGAGGGGGCTGATGCCAGCGAATATTTACCCCTCATCCTAACCTTCTCCCCCGAGGGGAGAAGGGACTTGATATTAACAACTAATTTAACAATGTAGTAGAAAGAATTATAACATCTTTTAGATGGGGATGTATCAGCGGATGAAAAATATTTTTTTGGTTTTTTTTGTCTATTCGCTTGTCTGTCTGTTTGGATGCGACTTTATTTACGGACTTTTGCAAAAAGAGGGCGCAGAAGAAAAAAAACTGCTGGGGGAAATGGTCCCTTTTGAGCCGAACCCAAAGGTTGTGGAAGTCCAGAAATTGTTACAGCTCTATGGATATAAATCAGGAACCATTGATGGCGGTTTGGGGAATAATACGCGCCTGGCGATTGCAACCTTCCAGAGCGACAATAATATTCCCGTGACCCGCTTTGTGGATAAGGCGACTTGGGCCAGATTAAATATTTTTCAAGAAAGCGGGCTTATCACAGACGGAGAAATTGACACCAAAATGATACAAACTGCCCTTAAGAATGCTGGTTTTAATCCGGGGAAAATCGACGGGCAAATGGGGCGGCAGACTGAAGAGGCGGTTAAGAAGTTTCAAGAGGCGATGGGTTTAAAACCCGATGGGCACATTGGTTTTAAAACTTTAAAAGAGCTGTACGATTTTCTTCCCGCCGCGTATCCCGCCGTGCGAGTGAAAGGCAAATAAATGGAACGAAAATAAATTTTTTTTGACCTTCAATTCAAAAACAGTTATGCTATGATGACCTTTATATATTTTTCTTAAACGATTGAGATGAAATGATAGTGTCGGAAAACCTCCTTTCAGTGTCATTGCGAGCGTTTTTTGCGAAGCAATCTTTCCTGGATTGCTTCGTCGCTACGCTCCTCGCAATGACACCGGGAGGGTTTTCCGACACTATCGAAATGAGAATATAGATGAAAATTCATGAATATCAAGCCGCGGAATTATTTAAAAAATTTGGTATTCCGGTCTTAGAAGGTGAAGTTGTCACCGCGTTGAGCGCGGCCCAAAAGGCTGCTGAGCGGATCGGCTTTCCGGTTGTTTTAAAGTCGCAGGTTCTCGTGGGTGGGCGAGGCAAGGCGGGCGGCATCAAAGTCGTTAAGACCCAAGCCGAGTTGGAAAAAGTTTTTCTGCAGCTGCAGCAGCTCGTTATCAAAGGCTATTCCGTTGAAAAATTTTTTGTTGTTAAAGCCGTTACGATCAAAAAAGAATTTTATGCGGCGGTGACCATTGATCCCGCAAAAAATGATATTGTCCTCATTGCCAGCAGCGAAGGCGGCGTGGATATTGAAGAAACTGCCAAGCAGAATCCCCAGGCCATTCATAAATTTTATCTTAATGCGAATCGCACCGTTGAGCCAGCCCTCTGGGCGCTCTTTATTAAGTCTGTTTTTTCAGATATTAAATTTCAAGAGACGGGCTCATTAATATTTCAAAAATTATTAAAATTGTTTTGGGATTTGGATTGTTCGTTGGCGGAAATCAATCCGCTGGTGATTGATGATCGCGGGAATTGGTGGGCCGCGGATGCTAAGATCAATTTTGATGACAACGCGCTTTTCCGTCATGAAAATATCCAGGCCATGCAGGATTTGCAGTACGAGGACCCGGATGAGATCGAGGCCAAACAGGCGGGTTTAAGTTTTGTCAAGCTTGATGGAAATGTAGGGTGCATTGTCAATGGCGCGGGTTTGGCCATGGCGACTCTGGATGTGATTAAGCTGTTGGGCGGGGATCCGGCTAACTTTTTAGACGTGGGAGGAAGTTCCAACCCGCAGAAAGTTTTAACCGCTTTAAAAATTATTTTAAGGAATAAAAAAACAAAATCGATTTTGATTAATATCTTTGGCGGCATTACGCGCTGCGATGACATCGCGAATGGAATTTTGGAAGCGCGCCAACAGCTGGCTATGGACATCCCCATGGTGGTGCGCTTGACCGGAACGAATGAAGAATTAGCCAAGCAAATTCTAGCAAAAGAAAAAATCAACACGTATCCATCGATGCGCGAGGCAGTGCAGAAAGCGGTGGAGATGGTGAAAGACAATGGGCCTGTCGCCCGTGACTTTTGACCAGAAAAAATCAAACCCTGTTTACTGGTCACGGGCGACAGGCGACTGATTTATGAGTATCCTTATCGATCAAAATACGCGTCTTATCGTTCAAGGCATCACCGGCCGGGATGGGTCATTTCACACCCAAAAGATGCTGGAGTATGGGACCAAAGTTGTCGGCGGCGTTACACCCGGCAAGGGCGGTCAAGCAGTCGGTGGGGTTCCCGTTTTCAATTCTGTTGCCGAAGCCAGAGACAAAACCGAAGCCAACACGGCGGTGATTTATGTGCCGGCAAAATTCGCCAAGGAGGCTATCCTGGAAGATATCAAAGCGGGCATTGATTTGATCGTTTGTATTACGGAAGGCATTCCGGTTTTGGATATGGTGGATGTCCGCAGGGCTTTGGCGCAGAGCCATTCACGGCTGATCGGGCCTAATTGTCCTGGACTTATTTCTCCCGGGAAAAGCAAAGTAGGTATCATGCCTGGCCATATTCATCAACCGGGTCCGATAGGTGTTATTTCACGCAGCGGGACTTTGACATATGAGGTGGTTTATAATCTTTCCTTGAATAATATTGGCCAATCGACATGCGTGGGCTTAGGGGGCGATCCGATCATCGGCACGCGGTTTATCGATGCCTTGGAACTTTTTATGAAAGATCCCGAGACTGAGGGAATTGTGCTGGTTGGTGAAATCGGCGGTGAAGACGAGCAGATTGCCGCCCAATACATCAAAAAAGAAGTCAATAAGCCGGTCGTTGGCTTTATTGCCGGCCGCAGCGCGCCGAAAGGCAAACGCATGGGGCATGCCGGCGCCATTATCTCCTCAGGTGAAAGCACGGCCGCAGCCAAAATTGAGGTCCTGCGCCAAGCCGGTGTGGCGGTTGTTGACTTTCCCGATGACATCCCTGCCGCTTTCGCGCGAAAATTAAATTAACAATTTCTGCGGGACATATTATAATAACGTGAGTTCGACATAGGAATTCCTCCCCCTTGATGGGGGAGGCGAGGTGGGGGTGAATAGAAGATGAAAACACTATTTTTCATCACCCTCCCCCAACCCCTCCCATCGAGGGAGGGGAGAAATTATATCGAACTGACGTTATAATAAAGCAAATTTTCCTCCTCCAACGAGAATACATATTTTTATGAATAAGCGCAAGAAAATCAAAAGCGTTTTTTTATCCTCCATTCATCAGAATGCGGGAAAGACGACGGTGGCGCTAGGCCTTTATAAGGTTTTTAAAGCGCGCAAGCTCAGGACCGCTTTTATGAAGCCCATAGGCCAGCAGTTTGTCCACGTTGGAGATCTCGACATCGATAAGGATTCGTATCTGATGGGCGAACTGTATCATTTCCGGAAAAATATTAAAAATATGAGCCCGATTACGATCGGGCGTGGTTTTACGGAACGGTACGTTTTTGAGCCGCGCAATGACGATCTTAAAAATAAAATTATTCAATCGTTCAATAACCTAACCCGCGGCAAAAATGCCATTATTATCGAAGGCACCGGTCACGCGGGAGTGGGATCGGTGATTGATTTGTCCAATGCGGATGTGGCGAACCTGCTGGGGTCAAAAGTGATTATTGTGAGTGAAGGCGGCATCGGCAAAAGCATTGACGAAATTATGCTGAATAAAGCGCTCTTTGATTTAAAAGGCGTGGAGGTTTTGGGTGTCATTGTCAATAAAGTGCTGCCGGAAAAATATGACAAGATTAAAAATACCGTCGATCAGGGATTGAAAAATAAGGGCGTGCGTTTGCTGGGCGTGATTCCCTGGGATCCGCTTTTGAAGGCCCCCACTATCGAGCAAGTGAAAGTGCTTTTGGGGTTAAAATTGCTTTGCGGTGAGACGAACCTTGACCGGCGGGCGCACCACACCATCGTCGCGGCCATGGAGCCGCAGAACATGATTAACTATCTTAAGGAAGGCACCTTGGTTTTGATATCCGGCGACCGGATCGATAATATTATGGTCGCGGTCAGTTCGCATCTCATTACCAATAATCAAAAAAATTTGATTTCCGGAATCATTTTGACCGGGGATCTTATCCCCAGCTCCAAAGTCATTGAAATGCTTAAGAAAAGCCGCATGCCGGTTCTCTTGGCTGAATCCGATACCTACAGTGTCGCGGCAAAGTTAGAGCATCTGATTTGTAAAATCCAAAAAACCGATAAAGATAAAATCACCGAAGCCACCGAACTCGTCAAGAAGCACGTCAACGTGGATTTGATTTTGGAAAATATTTAGAAAGCTATCAGCGTCATGTGCGAGTTTTTATTATCTGTGTCATTACGAGGAGCCGCAAGGCGACGAAGTAATCTTTTTTCTATTAAAGATTGCTTCGCTTCGCTCGCAATGACACGAAACTTGCACACGGCGTCTATCAGCCATTAGCAAAGACTTTAGCTGAAGGCTGACGACTGATAGCTTCCTTCAGAGGAGGATCTCCTTTGGTGGAGATCGCTGATAAAATATGCAACACTCAGCTTATATCCTCAACGCCCTGCGCACGCCCATCGGCAGCTCGTTTAAGAGTTTAAAAAATTTTACCGCTGGACAATTGGGCGCGGTTGTTATCCGCGAGATTGTCCGGCGTCAGAAAGTCAAAAAAGACGCTATTGAAGAGGTGATCTTCGGCAATACGGTCGGCGCCGGCACGGGACAGAATTTAGCCCGTCAGGCCGCGGTTGCGGGAGGTTTAGCGGTTTCGACTCCTGCGTATACGGTCAATAATGTCTGCGGGGCGGGATTGCAATCCACCTTTTTAGCTGTCCAAGCGATCCAATCCGCCAATGCGTCGCTGATCCTAGCCGGCGGCGCCGAAAGCGCCACCCATTGTCCGCGGTTTTTAACAGAAGCTAAATCCACGGGCTTGCCCGTGGATTTAGCTGCAGTACTTGCCCGTGGTTTCATGCCACGGGCAAGTGGCGACCCGAAGGGTCGTCCCTTGACTGCGCTGGAAAAAAGCGCGCACCCGCCAGCACCGCAAGAAAGTCTGGCCTATGACGGCTTGTTTTGTCAGATCAGCGGCCAACGCATGGGAGATCTCGCTGAATGGTTAGCGCGCGATAGTAATATTTCCCGTCAAGAACAAGATCAGTTTTCGCTGGAAAGCCAGCAAAAGGCCGTGGCGGCGCAGGCGCAAGGGAAGTTTCGCAAGGAAATCGTTCCCATAAAAATTTTCCCCAATGAATTTTTAAAAGAAGACGAGCGCCCCCGCACAAATATAAAAATTAAAACATTGGCCTCGTTGCCGGCTGCCTTTATTAAGGAAGGATCAGTGACCGCCGGCAATTCCTCAATTCCCAGCGATGGCGCCGCCGCAGTGTTGGTCGGCTCAGAAACAATTGTTAAGCGCCATCATAGCCGTCCGCTTGCTAAGATTTTAAGTTTTGCTGCGGTCGCGGTTGAACCGCATAAAGTTTTTACCGCAGCTGTCCCGGCCATCGAAAAATGTCTGAAACGATGTCAGTTGTCGCTTAAAGATATCGATCTTTTTGAAATCAGCGAGGCGTTCGCTGTGCAGGCGATTTACGCGCAGCAAAAATTAGATATCCCCCAAAAGAAAATCAATATTTATGGCGGCGATATTGCCTTGGGGCATCCTTTGGGCGCGGCTGGAACGCGGATTCTGGTGACTTTGACGCATGCCTTGATCCAAGAAGGAAAGCAAAGAGGCTTGGCCTGTATTTGTTTAGGCGGCGGAGGCGGCTTGGCCATAATCATTGAAAGGGTAAATTGAAATTTTTTGTTGATTTAGAAAGATCGCTATGTTAATATTCAACGGCGAGTTAAATTTTTTTAGAAATTTTTTAGTAGCATTCTTAAGAATAATAAAAACTGATCTTATAGGATCAGTTTGTTTTTTTGGGATCAAAAATGGCAACCATTCAGATCCGCAAAGGTAAAGATATTAAGCTTAAAGGGGCCGCTGAGAAGAAAATCATTGAGCTGGCGGTCCCCTCGTTGGTGGCGATTACACCTGCGGATTTCCGCGGGATCAAGCCCAAGGTTCTCGTTAAGCCGGACGAAGTTATTAAGGTCGGCTCCCCGATTCTCGAAGATAAAACCCATCCGGATATCAAAATTGTCTCGCCGGTAAGCGGCAAAGTCGTGGCTGTCAATCGAGGCGAGAAACGCGTTCTGTTGGATATTGTTATTCAGCCTGATGGCAGACAAGAGGCCATTGCCTGCCGGTCGTTCAATCCTGAAGAATTAAAAACCGCATCCCGCGAAAATATCATTAAGCATATACTAGAAGGCGGTGTCTGGCCTTGCTTACGTCAAAGGCCGTTTTCTAAGATGGCCCACCCGGAAGATACCCCAAAAGCAATTTTTATCCAGGCCATGAACACCGAGCCGCTCGCGGTAGATGTGGATTTTATCCTTAATATCCTTAATAATAGAGAAGCGGAGTTTCAAGCCGGGTTGGATATTTTAAAAAAACTCACTTCCGGCGCGGTTCATTTATGCTGCAGCGATAAGGCGGGCGCTAAGGCATTAACCCAAGCAAAAAATGTTGAAATTCATCGCTTTGCGGGCCCGCATCCCGCTGGTAATGTGAGCACGCACATTCATCATATTGACCCCATCAAAAGAGGAGAGGTTGTTTGGTATGTCCAGATCGAAGATGTGCTACGGGTGGCGCAATTATTTTTGCAGGGACGTTATTCACCAGAGCGGTTTGTTGCGGTAACCGGGGAAGGTGCCCCTAAAAAAGTTTATGTGAAAACGGTCATAGGGGCGCAAATCAGCCATCTTTTACAAGGAAGCATTCCCGCTCGTATGCGCTGTATTTCGGGAAGCGTTTTGACGGGGGCTACGGTAAGCCCCAATGGCTTTTTGGGATATTATGATTCGCAGATAACCGTTATTCCCGAAGGCGGTAACCGAAAATTTTTAGGATGGCTCGATCTAGGGTTCCACGCGTACAGTTTTTCAAAAACTTATTTATCCAGTTTGCAGCCTGCCGACCGGGAAGTGTCGCTGGATACAGACAAGCATGGCAGCAACCGCGCCATCGTTTATAATCACCTTTATGATGACTATGTGCCGCTGGATATTATGACGTTTTTTTTGCTGCGGGCGGTGATGGGGGGAGATATTGAAGAGGCGGAAAAATTGGGAATTTTAGAATGCGATGAAGAAGATTTTGCCCTTTGTTCTTTTGCGTGCCCGTCGAAAACCGATGTGGGCGGAATTATCCGCCGCGGGTTAGATTTGATTGAAAAAGAAGGTTAGAAAGACGGAAAGAAAGAGTTGGACTCAATGCTGTCTTAATTAGCATTTTGTCATTCCCGCGAAGGCGGGAATCCAGTCG